>JANONE010000397.1:0-5547 GCA_031420675.1 Ilumatobacteraceae bacterium
GGAGCCGCCTCATCGAACTGCAGATGGAAGGCAGCGTCGGCTGACCGGCGCTCAGCACTCGACGAAGTTCACCGCCACGGGCGCGCTGGGCTTGCTGGCGAGGTAGGTGACGGAGAGGCCACCGCGTGCGGTCTCCTTGTACTTCTCGTGCATGTCGCGACCGGTGTCGCGCATCGTCTCGATTGCTTGATCCAACGAGACGAGATGGGTGCCGTCGCCGTGCAGTGCGAGCCGGGTCGCGTTGATCGCCTTCATCGCCGCCATCGCGTTTCGTTCGATGCACGGCACCTGGACGAGGCCGCCGATGGGGTCGCAGGTAAGCCCGAGGTTGTGCTCCAGCGCAATCTCGGCGGCGTTCTCCACCTGCCCGGGGCTGCCGCCCATTACTTCGGCCAGGCCCGCCGCGGCCATGGCACACGCGGAGCCGACCTCGCCCTGGCAGCCCACCTCGGCGCCGGAGATCGACGCGTTCATCTTGAACAGGGTGCCGACGGCGCCGGCGGTGAGCAGGAATTCGACGACGCCTTCGTCGCTCGCGCCGGGCACGAAGCGCATGTAGTAGTGCAGGACTGCCGGCACTATTCCGGCCGCGCCGTTGGTGGGTGCGGTGACGACCCGCCCGCCGGCCGCGTTCTCCTCGTTGACAGCCAACGCATAGAGGTTCACCCAGTCGAGCGTGGCGAGCGGGTCGGTGCTGCCCGTGGTGGTCTGCAGCGTGCGGTGCAGCGCAGCCGCTCGCCGTTGCACGTGCAGGCCCCCCGGTAATTCGCCCTCGTTGCGGCACCCACGATCGACGCAATCACGCATCGCTTGCCAGATCTCCAGCAGTTGCTCGCGGATCTCCTCATCGGTGCGCAGTTCGCGCTCGTTGGCGCGTTGGATCGCGCTGATCGACGAACCGTTCTTGGCGCACATCGCCAGCAGTTCGGCGCCCGATTTGTACGGGTAGGGGACGGTTGCGTGTGAAGTGTCGATCGGCGCGTGGACCTCGTCGTCTTCGACCACGAAGCCGCCACCGACGGAGTAGTAGCGATGCGCCATGATGAGGTTGCCGTCGCGACCGAACGCTTCGAACATCATCCCGTTCGGGTGGCCCGGCAGTGTCTCGTCGGCGTGCACGATCACGTCGGTGTCGACATCGAACGGCACCGGCACCTCGCCCAACAGCCGCAGCGATCCGGCCGACGCGATGTCGCTCAGCAACGCGGGAATGCGGTCGGGATCAACAGTCTGCGGCTCGGCGCCGGCGAGGCCCAGCAGCACGGCCGAGATCGTGCCGTGCCCTACGCCCGTCGCCGCCAGTGAGCCGTAGAGATGTGTGCGCACGGCACTGACATCGGCGAGGGCGTCGGTGGCGGTGATCCGCTCGAGGAACCGGCGCGCGGCCCGCATCGGGCCCACGGTGTGCGAACTGGAAGGGCCGATGCCGATGCGGAAAAGATCGAACACGCTGATCGTCATCGGTGCACCACAATCGCGCTCACTCCTCGATCCTGACAGACGGTGCAATGGTCGTGCTGCAAGAATGCAGTATGCCGATGCGCCACGAGTGCAGGAACTTCGAGAGTCGTACCTACGCCAATGGTGAAACCGTGAGGAAGTGCAACCTCAATCTTGCACCCGAGGCGCCGTGGCGTTGCCCGGCCGACTGCGGCAAGTTCGAGCCGCGCATGGATGCCGGCTGGACATATGGCTCGATGGTGGCACTCAAGACACCGGCGGAACCGCCCGGACTCGACGACGGTTCGGCAGCTGCCCTCCTCGACGAGGCGGAGAACTTCCTCGACACGGTCGGCCCGCAGGTCATGGCCGAAGTCCACGCCGAGCAGCGGGCACAGCGGCAGGCCGGCTGGAAGCGCATTTTCCGCCGCCGCAAGCCCTGACCCGCCGCAAGCCCTGACCCACCGGTTGCCGGTGCCCATCCGAGTGCCTACTCGCACCCCGGGATGGGAGTGAGCACTCGGATGGGGCCGTGGCACTCGGATGGGGCCGTGGCACTCGGACCTGGGGCTTAGGGGATTAGTACTACGCGCGTAGTAGAATTTCGGTCGTGTTCTCTTCGATCTCCGATGCCATCGACGCGGATGCACCCGATCGGCCGCTGCGCCTCGCAGCCGCCGAGCGGGCAGCGGCGATGGCCCTCCCCTCGCCCGAACTGGAAGTGTGGCGCTACAGCCGCATCGCCGAGCTCGATCTAGCGGCCTTCGTCCCCGCAGCAGTGCGCACCACTGTCACCGGCGCCGAGCAGGTTCCTGTCGCCGACCCCGCGTTGGTTGCCGAACTGGTCGCCGGCATGGCCGTGCACGACATCTTCGACGAGCTGAACGCTGCCTACCACCGCACCATTGCGATCAGCGTCCCGGCCGGCAAGGTGCTGGCAGCACCGATCGTCGTCACTCATCACATCGAGGGCGGGGTCGATGGCGGGCCGAGCCCGGCGTTCTACCCCCGCCTCGTCATCCACGCCGGCGCCGACAGCGAGTTCACCGTCGTCGAGCGATTCGAGAGCGCAGAGGATGCCCACGCGCTGGTGGTGCCCCGACTGCTCGTCCAGGCTGCGCAGGCCTCGCGGTTTTCGTACCTGGGCATCAACCTGTTGGGCACCAAGGTGTGGCAGCTCGGCCATCAGCAGGCCACCGGCGAGCGCGACAGCACCACGCTGCTGGCCACCGTCGCCCTCGGGGGCGACTACGCCCGCGTGCGCACCGACGCCCGGCTCACCGGCCAGGGCGGCACCACCAAGCAGGTGGCGCTGTACTACGCCGACGGCACGCAGATGCACGACTTCCGCACGCTGCAGGACCACATCGCTCCCAAGACCTACAGCGATCTGCTGTTCAAGGGCGCGGTGCAGGACACGGCGAAGAGCGTGTACACCGGCCTCATCCGCATCCGCGAGGAGGCCAAGGGCTCGGTGGCGTACCAGACCAACCGCAACCTGACGCTCAGCGAGGGTGCGTGGGCCGAGAGCGTCCCCAACCTCGACATCAAGACCAACGACGTTAAGTGCAGCCATGCCAGCACCGTCGGCCCGATCGACGACGAGCAGCGCTTCTACCTGGAGAGCCGCGGCATCCCGCCCGACGTCGCCGAGCGCCTGGTCGTGTTGGGTTTCTTCGACGACGTGCTCGCCGTGCTGCCGGTGGGCGCGTTGCGCGCCGACTTGCGCGCTCGCGTGGCCGCCAAGCTGCAGGCGGCGTCTACATGAGCCACGTCATCAGCACCACCGTGTGTGCCTTCGCCGATCTCGCACCCAACAGTGCCACCCGTTTCGTGATCGACCACACGCCGGTTGCCGTGGTTCGCATCGGCGACGACGTGTACGCGATCGGCGACACCTGCAGCCACGCCGAGGTCTCGCTCAGCGAGGGTGAGCTGTGGTGCGACGAGAAGGAGATCGAGTGCTGGAAGCACGGCAGCACGTTCAGCCTCGTCACCGGCGAGCCGCAGACCCTGCCGGCCACCAGACCGGTGCCGGTCTTCGGGGCCCGTGTCGTCGACGGCATGGTTGCGATCGACATCGAGATCGCCGTCGAGCACACCGTCGAGCACACCGGGGGGACGGCATCGTGAGCGAGCTCGAGATCAAGGGACTGGTCGCCTCCGTGGCCGGCAAGCAGATCCTCAACGGCATCGACCTCACGGTGCGTTCCGGTGAGGTGCATGCCGTGATGGGTCCCAACGGTGCAGGCAAGAGCACCCTCAGCGCGGTCATCATGGGCAAACCCGGCTACCAGGTGCACGCCGGTGAGGTGCGGCTCGACGGAATCGACCTGCTGGCCATGCCCGCTTGGCGGCGCGCTCAGGCCGGCATGCACCTGGTGATGCAGTACCCCACGGAAGTGCCCGGCGTCGGCCTCACCGACATGCTGACCGAGGCGTTCAAGGCCGGTGGCCGCGACACCGCCGGTCTGTTGGCGGCGGTCGCCGCCGAAGCCGAGCGCATCCACTTCCCGGTGGCGTTGCTGGATCGTTCGCTGAACGTCGACCTGTCGGGTGGCGAGAAGAAGCGCAACGAGACGTTGCAGCTCGCCTTACTGGCACCGAAGTTCGCGATCCTCGACGAGCTGGATTCGGGTCTCGACATCGACGCGTTGCGCGACTGCGCCCGCCGCGTGGAGGATGCCAGCAACGAGATCCAGATGGGTGTGCTCGCGATCACGCACTACAACCGCCTGCTGGCAGAGCTGCACCCGGACCACGTGCACATCCTCGTCAAGGGCCGCATCGTCGCCTCCGGCGGCCCCGAGCTGGCCGATCAACTGGAGCGCGACGGCTATGAGGCCTTCACCGACGACACCGACGAGGCGCCGCCATCCGCGAGCAGTCTCGACGATCTCTTCGCCCTCTGACGTACTCTGACGGGGGATGTGGCAGGCTGCGGCATGGCCTGGCAGGAGTCACCCACCTCCATGGAGCGCACGTTCGTGTTCCGCGACTTCACCGAGGCGTTCGCCTTCATGACCAGCGTGGCCGCGGTCGCGCAGGAGATGGATCACCACCCTGAGATGACGATCTCGTGGAACAAGGTGACCCTGCGGCTCACCACCCACAGCGCCGGCTCGACGGTCACCGAGCTCGATCGAGCGCTCGCTGCACGAGTGGATACGCTCGCAACCCAGTGAGCGAGCAACAGCACCCGAACGTCGTCCGTGTCGTCCAAGCCGGCGCTGCCCGCGGTCTCACCATCGAGCCCCGCCGCTTCCCGGAAGGCGCCAAGACCGCCGCCGATGCGGCAGCCGCGATCGGCGTGCAGATCGGCCAGATCGTGAAGAGCCTGGTCTTCGGCGTCGACGGCCGGCTGGTGTTGGCCTACGTGAGCGGTGCCAACCAGCTCGACGAGCAGAAGCTGGCGGCTGCCGCGGGAGGCACGAAGTGTGCGCGGGTGGATGCCGACACGGTGCGCGAAGCCACTGGCTTTCCCATCGGTGGCGTGCCGCCGTTCGGTCACAAGACCAAGCTGCGGATCTTCATCGATCCCGAGCTGCTGCAGTACGACGAGGTGTGGGCCGCAGCCGGCACATGGCACGACGTCTTCGGCATCGAGCCCCACAAGCTGGTCGAAGCCAGCGAAGGACTGGTCACCGACCTCAAGCGGGGCTGACGGATCAGCTCGTCAGGAGTTCGGCGACCTGTTCGGGCCGGCTCACGTGGGGGCAATGGCCTCCCGGAACTGCTGAGCTGACCGACCAGCAACTCGACATCCTCGCCGACATCGCCGCCGCCATCTCCACCCACTTCGCCGTCGAGCACACTCGCGACGAATGAGCGCTGATCGAGTTCAGCACCTTGCGAATCAGAGTGGAGGCCGGTTAGATGGTCGCATGCGTGGCCACCGGGGCGAAGCCGTCGAACTGACAGCGATCCTGTGGGTCGCGCCCGAAGGCGGGTTCAGTGCATTGAATCCCGAGACGGGCACCACGTCCGAAGGCGAGACTCATGCCGAGGCGCTGAGCAACCGGTTGGAAGCGACCGCCCTCTTCATCGTAGAGTTCCCTTTGCCGCTCGGTGAGCGGCCTGTTGTCACCACGTTCCACATCACCGACG
>JANONE010000398.1:0-7110 GCA_031420675.1 Ilumatobacteraceae bacterium
GCGCGGTGATTGCCGAACGCCGCCGCGTCCTGGTGCGCGGTGTGGTCCAGGGCGTTGGCTTCCGACCGTTCGTGCACCGGCTGGCCTGCGAACTGGGCCTCACGGGGCACGTCGGCAACGATGCGGCCCAGGTCTTCATCGAGGTGGAGGGTCCAACACGAACCATTGCGGGCTTCCTGCGCAGGCTGCGCGCCGACGCCCCGCCGTTGTCGATGATCGAATCCATCGACGACACGCTGATCGCCCGTCGGGGTGACAATTCGTTCCACATCGTCGCCAGCGTGGGCCGCGCAGGGGCGGTCACGCTCGTGCCACCGGATGTCGCGGTCTGCGACGAGTGCGTGGCCGAGATGAACGATCCGACCGATCGGCGTTTCGGCCATCCGTTCGTCACGTGCACGAACTGCGGGCCGCGGTTCACCATCATCCGGCAGCTTCCGTACGACCGGCCGAACACGACGATGAGCGGCTTTGACATGTGCGCGCGCTGCGCAGCTGAGTACGACAACCCTGCAGACCGTCGATACCACGCCCAGCCGATCGGCTGCCTCGAGTGTGGCCCTACGTTGTCGTTGCGTGTGAAAGGTCAGCTCGCGATTCACGGGCCGGACGCGGTCGGCGCTGCGCAGCGGGCGTTGTCCGCCGGGCGGTTGCTGGCGGTGAAGGGTGTTGGTGGTTACCACCTCATGTGTTCGGCGTTGTCCGACGACGCCGTGTCGGAGTTGCGCCGGCGGAAGGGCCGGGCGGACAAGCCGTTTGCCGTGATGGTCGCCGACCTCGACGCGGTGCGAGAAGTGGCCGCGCTCGACGACGACGAGGAGGAGCAGCTGGTGTCCGGCGCGCGCCCGATCGTGTTGCTGCGGGCCGGCGCCGACTCGCCGCTCTCGGTCTTGGTTGCCCCCGGCAACCCCTTGATCGGTGTGATATTGCCGTACACGCCGCTGCATCACCTGCTCTTCAGGCGGACCTCCGATGAGGTGGTTCCGGCCGCACTGGTGATGACGAGCGGGAACCGGAGTGGCGAGCCCATCGCCTTTCGCGACGACGACGCGCGTCAGCGGCTCGGCGACATCGTCGACGGCTTCCTTACCCATGACCGACCGATCCACATGCCGTGCGACGACTCGGTGGTTCGGGTCGTCGATGGTGAGCTGCTACCGATCCGCCGTTCTCGTGGGTACGCCCCGATGCCTGTTCGATTGCCATGGAGTGGCCCTGATGTGCTGGCGGTGGGTGGCGAACTAAAGAACACCTTCTGCGTCACGACTGGTCGTCATGCCTGGGTCAGCCAGCACATCGGCGACATGGAGAACCTCGAGACGGTCGAGGCGTTCGCGGCCGCGGTGGGGCAGTTCTGCGACTTGTATCGCATCGCTCCGACGGTCGTGGTCACCGATGGCCACCCGGGCTACCGCACAGCGAGGTGGGCGCGGGAGCGGTTCGGGCCCTCCGTCACCGAGGCGCAGCATCACCACGCGCACATCGCGGCCGTACTGGCCGAACACGGGCGGGACCCCACCAGCGACGTCATCGGTGTTGCCTTCGACGGCACCGGCTATGGTGCCGATGGCACGATCTGGGGCGGCGAGATCATGGTGGCGAACGCTGAGCGCTTCGAACGCCGCAGCCACCTTCGCTGTGTCCCATTGCCGGGTGGCGATTCGGCAATCAGGTACCCGAGCCGCGTCGCGCTGGCCCATCTGTGGGCGGCAGGCGTCGAGTGGACCCACGACCTGCCGCCGGTGGCGTCGCACAGCGAGCTCGAGCGCAACCTCCTGCGGCGTCAGTTCGAGACCGGCGTCGGCTGTGTTCCGACTTCGAGCATGGGCCGGCTGTTCGACGCGATCAGTTCACTGGTCGGCCTGCGCCACACCATCACCTACGAGGCCCAGGCGGCGATCGACCTGGAGGTCGTCGCGGAGGGTCACATGGACCACTGCCCGGAGTACCACTTCGGGCTCGTCGCCGGCGGGCAGATCGACGCAGCGCCGGTGGTTGCCGCGGTGGCTGCCGACGTGCGCAACGGATGCGCCACCGGGGCGATCGCCGCAGGCTTCCACCACGCCGTCGTCAGGGCGATCGTCGCCGCGGCCGCGGCCGTGCGTGCCGAGCAGCACCTCGATGTCGTCGCGCTGACCGGGGGAGTGTTCCAGAACGTCGCTCTCGTGCGTTGTGCTCGGCGTGCGCTCCTCGCCTCCGGCTTCGAGGTGCTCACGCATCGCATCGTCCCACCCAATGATGGGGGGCTGGCGCTGGGTCAGGCCTACATCGCTTCGCACCGATCGTTCACCGACAAGCCGTTCACCGACAAGGCAGGTTGAGATGTGTCTCGCAGTTCCAGGCAAAGTGCTCGACATCCGTGACGACCGCGGCACGCGGATGGCCACGGTGGACTTCGGTGGGGTCCGCAAGGAGATCTGCCTCGCCTACCTGCCGGAAGTCGAGGTGGGCGACTACACGATCGTGCACGTCGGCTTCGCCATTTCGCGTGTGGACGAGGCCTCTGCGTTGGAGACGCTGCAGATGTTCCGCGACCTCGGCATCGATCTCTCCGAGGAACTGGCGACGCCGGACTCGCGAGCGTCGTCGGGGATCAACCCGTGAAGTACCTCGACGAGTTCCGAGATCCCGAGCTGGCGGGGCGCCTGTTCGCCGACATCGCCCGGGTGACCACGCGTGAGTGGGCGATCATGGAGGTGTGCGGCGGGCAGACGCATGCGATCATCCGCAACGGCATCGACCAGCTGCTGCCGGAGAAGATCGAGCTCATCCACGGCCCCGGGTGCCCGGTGTGCGTCACTCCTCTCAGTGTCATCGACAAGGCATTGGCGATCGCGAGCATGCCCGACGTGATCTTCTGCTCGTTCGGCGACATGCTGCGCGTGCCGGGGACCGATCGCGACCTCTTCCACGTGCGCAGCCACGGCGGCGATGTACGGGTGGTCTACTCGCCGCTCGATGCCGTGCACCTGGCCGAGGAGAACCCGGACAAGCAAGTCGTGTTCTTCGCGATCGGATTCGAGACGACGGCCCCAGCGAACGCCATGTCGGTGTTCCAGGCGCGTCAGCGCGGTCTCTCCAACTACTCCGTGCTCGTCAGTCATGTGCTCGTGGCAGTACGGCCCCCTCGTCGAGAAGCACCGGGTGCCGATCGTGGTGACAGGTTTCGAACCGCTCGACGTGTTGGAAGGCATTCGACGGGTCGTCATCCAACTGGAGGCAGGCACCGCCGAGTTGGAGAACGCCTATCCTCGTGTGGTGCAAGAGGCCGGCAACATTCCCGCACAGGCGATGATCAACGATGTGTTCGAAGTGTGCGACCGGCAATGGCGTGGCATCGGCGAGATCCCGCAGAGCGGCTGGAGGCTCAGCGAGCGCTATCACGAGTTCGACGCCGAGTACCGCTTCGATGTCGTCGCGATCAACTCGCCGGAGTCCACGCTGTGTCGCAGCGGCGAAGTGCTGCAAGGGCTGATCAAACCCAACGAATGCGCAGCCTTCGGCCGCGAGTGCACTCCCAGGAAACCGCTCGGCGCAACCATGGTGTCCAGTGAAGGTGCGTGCGCGGCCTATTACCAGTACCGCCGGCTGGAGGGCGCCGCCGGGGGAGTGCAGCCGCTGCCGGAGGCACGCCCGGGGGAATTGTCGGGCCGACATGGCTGACGATCCCACTCCCGGCGTGGCGAACTTCGACAACTGGTCGTGCCCGTTGCCCCTGCGCGACCACGACCGCGTGACCATCGGTCACGGCGGCGGGGGCAAGTTGTCGAATGAGCTGGTCGAGCACCTGTTCCTGCCGGCGTTCGGTGTGGCGCCCGGCGCAGAGTTGCGCGACTCGGCCCTCGTCACGATCGGGGCCACGCGACTTGCGTTCTCCACCGACTCCTACGTGGTCCGACCCCTGTTCTTCCCCGGGGGTTGCATCGGCGACCTGGCCGTCAACGGCACGGTGAACGATGTGGCGATGAGCGGAGCGCAGCCGATCGCACTGAGCGCGGGCTTCATCCTGGAGGAGGGCCTGGAGCTGTCGATGCTCGGCCAGATCGCAACCGAGATGGGCAAGGCGGCGCAGAACGCAGGCGTGCAGGTGATCACTGGTGACACGAAGGTGGTCGACGCCGGCCTCGCCGATGGGTTGTACGTCAACACCGCCGGCATTGGGCTGATACCCGAGGGTGTCGACATTCGCCCTACGCGCGCCGCTGTCGGCGATGTCATCATCCTGAGCGGGCCCATCGGGCTTCATGGTATTGCAGTGCTGTCCAAACGCGAGAGCCTGGAATTCGGAACGGACATCCTCAGCGACACTGCACCGTTGAACGGATTGGTCGCCGCAATGCTCGCTGCCAGCCTCGACATCCACGTGCTGCGCGACCCGACCCGCGGTGGTGTTGCTGCGTCGTTCTGCGAGATCGCCGCCACGGCGCGGGTTGGCATCGAGTTCGAGGAGGCACGTCTGCCGGTGCCGGAGCAAGTCGCGTCGGCGTGTTCGTTCCTGGGCCTCGATGCGATCAGCATCGCCAACGAAGGCAAGCTGATAGCGATCGTGCCGCCGCAGGTGGTCGACGACGTCATCAACGCCATGCGCGCGCACGAGTACGGCCGCGAAGCGGTGGTGATCGGCGTCGTCACCGCCGATCACCCAGGAGTGGTGGTCGGTCGCACCTCGTTCGGCGCTCGCCGCATAGTCGACCTGCCGCTGGGTGAGCAATTGCCCCGGATCTGCTGAGGCCCGATTCACGCACGAGGAGCGCAGCTATTCAAGTGTCGCCGGACAGCTCGCCCAGGAGATGTTCGATCCGCTCCGCGAGCTGCTGTGCGGCGAGCGTGCACGCATGCGCAACGGGGCCGCTGAGCCCCTCACCGAGCTCGAAATCGGCCCCTTCGATACCGATGACGTCGAGTGTGCGGGGCAACCTCCCTAGCGCTCGGGCGAGATCGACCGCCTCGCCCAGACCGAAAAGGTGCCCACCTCCCAGGGCGACGCCGTGGGCCGTGGCGGTGGTGAGCCCGTCGGCCGCGACACGGTGGATGGTGCCGGCCGGCTGCAGCGACCGGACGGCATCGACGAGCAATACCGTGTCCGAGCCCTGCCATGCCTGGATGAGGCGCACCGGTTCGCCGTCGAGTTCGACCAGCCTGACGCGTTCCTCGGCAGCGAAGCGCTCGCGCAGACCGGCGAGCACCACCAGCCCGGCGGCGTCGTCGTGGCGGTAGGGGTTGCCGATGCCGATCACCGTGATCGGCGGCGGACCGGTCACGTGCGTACCACTCGCATGTCGAGGAAGTGAGTGGAGCACGAGATGCACGGGTCGTAGTTGCGCACCGCTTGTTCGCACAGCGCTTCGAGAGCCTGGTCGTCGAGCTCCAGCGAGTGCTCGATGAGGTGCCGGAGGTCGTGCTCGATCGTGGGTTGGTTCTGCGAGGTGGGCGGCACGATGCGGGCATCGACGATGGTGCCGTCGGCCGACAGTTCGTATCGGTGCCAGAGCAACCCGCGCGGTGCCTCGCTCCAACCGCAGCCGGCGCCGGCGCGTGGGAGCACCTCCACCGACGCTCGCACCGGCACCGTGTAGCTGCTCGCGATGGCGGAGGCCACTTCGCAGGCGTGCACGGTCTCTATTGCGCGCACCAGGATGCTGCGAAACGGGTTGCGCTCCGCGGGTGTGAGGCCCAGCTCGGCGGCCAGGGCTGCAGCGCGGGGTGCGAGGTGGTGGGCATTGAGCACGAAGCGGGCGAGCGGGCCGACCAGGTAGTCGCCGCCGGCGAGCAGGCGTCCGTGCAGCGCGGTCGAGTGCTGCACCTGCTCCTCCTTGAAATGATCGAGGTACTCGTCGACGCCGATGTCGAGGCCCGAGGTCGAGACCAGCCGTTCGCCGAGGATCGGGTACTCCGTGGGGTGACGCAGCGAGACCAGGACGGTGTCGTCGGGCAGTGCGTGGTCCGGCATGGGGAACGCGGCCACCCAGCGTGCGACCTCCTCCGCTGCGTCCGTTGCCCACTGGAGGTCGCGGGCGAGGGCCTGCATGCGATCGATTGCCGGTGCCTTGTAGAAGCCGCCGAGCTTGACGTTGACAGGGTGAACGGCGCGTCCGCCGACCACCTCCACGATCTGGTTGCCGATCTGCTTCAGCCGCAACCCGCGCTCGACCTCGGCCAGGTGACCCGCCGCCATTGCGATGCCGCTGGGGTAGCCGAGGAAGTCGGGCGCATGCAGGAGGTGGATGTGGAGCACATGGCTCTCGATCCACTCACCGCAGTACAGCAGGTGTCGCAGGTCGCGCAGCGGGGCATCGAGGGTGGCGCCGCACGCCGCCTCGATGGCCTGGCACGCGCTCATCTGGTAGGCAACGGGGCAGATGCCGCAGATGCGGGCGGTGATGTCGGGCGGTTCGGTGTAGGCGCGGCCACGCAGGAAGCCTTCGAAGAATCGGGGCGGCTCGAAGATGCGCAGCCGCACATCGTGAACCTCGCCATCATGGATCTCCACGATCAGCCCGCCCTCGCCCTCCACGCGGGTGAGCGCCTCCACTTTGAAGCTGCGCGTTCGGTGGTCGTGAGTCATGGTTGGTTCACTCCGGGAGTGTCGCCGAGGGGGCCGTCGGCCGTGTAGCGCGCCGCTGCGTCGCGGAAGGCAGGGGCGCTGGTGTTGAAGGTGCGCAGCAGCCTGATCAAGACATCATCGCTCGTGCCGACGACATGGAGTGCGGTTCGCAGGCCGTCCACGTTCGCCGCCTCGGCCGGGCCGAAGCAACCGAAGCAGCCACGGTCGAACGAGGGACACAACGCATCGCAGCCGCCGTGGGTGACGGGCCCGAGGCAGGCCGTGCCGTGAGCCACGAGCACGCACGTGTTTCCCGTCTGCTTGCACTCGACACACACACTGTGCGAGGTGATCGGCGGGCGACGGCGGGCGAGCAACGCAGTGATGGTTGCGAGCAGTTCGTGCTTGCTGATGGGGCAGCCGTGCAGTTCGTGGTCGACCTTCACGTGGGCGGCGATCGGCGTACTGGTGGCCAGCGTCTCGATCCAGTCGGGGCGCGCGTAGACGATGGCGCGGAACTCGTCGATGTCGGCGCCGTTGCGCAGCGCCTGGACCCCGCCGGCCGT
>JANONE010000399.1:0-6509 GCA_031420675.1 Ilumatobacteraceae bacterium
CGCTGGAGCAAGCGTTGCGGATCGCATTCGATGACGTGATCACCAACATGGAAGAATTGTCGACCGTCGGAGTTGCGACCGACGAACCGACGCCAACGAAAGGCTGAAACGGGTTTGGCAAAGAACTTACGCGTACACGAGCTCGCCAAGCAGCTCGGAATGGCGAATGCGGAGATGATGTCGCTCTGCGATTTGATGGGTGTCGGGGTGAAGAGTCACTCCTCCACGCTCATCGAGGCGCAGGCCGACCGTCTCCGTCGGCGCGCGGAACGTGACGGCCTGACGAGGCCCGAGCAGCCGGAGGAACCGAAGTCGGCCAAGAAGTCGGCCAAGAAGTCGGCGGCCGCTGCTGGGGGGCCCGACCAGGCCGAGAGTGGCGACGACGCGCCCAAGCCGGTGAAGAAGGCCGCCGCCAAGAAGGCTGCCGAGCCCAAGCCCACCGACCGGGCTCCGGCCGTCGAGGCGGCCGCTG
Source organism: Ilumatobacteraceae bacterium (assembly GCA_031420675.1). Taxonomy (GTDB): domain Bacteria; phylum Actinomycetota; class Acidimicrobiia; order Acidimicrobiales; family Ilumatobacteraceae; genus UBA668. The sequence continues at coordinate 473 of JANONE010000399.1, forward strand.
CTGCGCCCGCCCCGGTGGTGGCGGCACCGGCAGTGGTGGAGACGGTGTCACCCGCTCCCACAGCTTCCCCCGCCGCGCCTCGCGTAGCCGAACCGGTGGTGGCGGCACCCGCCCCGGTCGCGGCTGTTGCAGCGCCGGCCGAGAGTGCTCCTGTCGCGCCGCCGGTCGCCGAAGCAGTCGCACACGCTCGCATCACCAGCAGCCGCCCGACGCCTGGCGAGCCGCCGCGACCGGTCGCGCGTCCCACGCCGCCGCCCGCGCCCCAAGTACCATCGGCGCCACGCCCACCCCAGGCAGTCGCACCCACGCGCCCTGTCGGCCCGCCTCCTGGCCGCCCGTCGGGCCCGCCATCGGCGCGCCCCACCTCGACTTCCGGCAAGCCGATTCCGCCACCGCCCGCTGCCGGCCGTCCGATGTCCTCTTCCGGCAAGCCGATTCCGCCTCCGCCCGGTGGCTTGCGTCAGCCCGCAGCACGCCAGACCGGCCCTGGTGGGCCTGGTGGCCCGCGCCCTGGTGGCGGGTACAGCGCACGTCCCGGCGGCCCTGGCGGGCCTGGCGGCGCGCGCCCGAGTGGGCCTGGTGGCCCGCGCCCCGGCTTTGCCCCGCGCCCGGGTGGGCCCGGTGGCCCGCGCCCAGGTGGATTCGGTGCCCCGCGCCCCGGTGGCCCCGGTGGCCCCGGTGGGCCTGGTGGGCCCGGTGGGCCTGGTGCCCGTCCCGGTGGCGGTGGCGGCCCGCGTCCCAACGGCCAGCGCCGCGCCCCGCGCAAGAAGAGCCGTGCTCGTCGTCGTCGCGACTTCGACGAGATGCAGCCGAACTACAACAGCAGCTACACCGCCACCAATGCCCCCGTTCCCGAGGGCACGATCGTCGTCGAGCGCGGTGTCTCTGCGCAGGAGTTCGCTCCCAAGCTGAACCGCACAGCGGCCGACGTCATCCGCTTCCTGCTGCAGAACGGCGAGATGGTCACCGCCACGATGACCCTCACCGACGAGCAGATGGAACTGTTCGCACTGGAAGTCGGTGCCGACCTGTTGTTGGTCGAGCCCGGCCAGCAGGAAGAACTCGAGCTGCAGGCGCTGTTCGACGACAGCGACGACGACGACGAGACGTTGCAAGTGCCGCGTGCTCCCGTCATCACCGTGATGGGCCACGTCGACCACGGCAAGACGACGCTGCTCGACAAGATCCGCAACGCCAACGTGGTCGCCGGCGAAGCTGGTGGCATCACGCAGCACATCGGCGCCTACATGGTCGATATCGATGGTCGCAAGATCACCTTCCTCGACACGCCGGGCCACGCCGCCTTCACCAAGATGCGTGCCCGTGGTGCGCAGGTCACCGACATCGTGGTGCTCATGGTGGCAGCCGACGACGGTGTCATGCCGCAGACCATCGAGGCCATCAACCACGCCCGCGCCGCTGAGGTGCCGATCGTGGTGGCCCTGAACAAGATCGACAAGGAGAACGCCGACGTGCAGCGTGTGCTGTCGCAGCTCTCCGAGCACGAGCTCGTTCCCGAGAGCTGGGGCGGCGACACGATCGTCGTCGAGATGTCGGCGCAGCAGAACCTCGGTGTCGACGACCTGCTCGAACAGCTCGCCGCCGTCGCCGAAGTGGAGGAGCTCACCGCCAACCCGACCGGCCGCGCCAAGGGCGTGGTGCTGGAAGCGAAGCTCGATATCGGTCGTGGCCCGGTAGCCACAATCCTCGTCGACAAGGGCGAGCTGAAGGTGGGCGACCCGATCGTCGCCGGTGCGGCATGGGGCCGCGTCCGCGCCATGATCAACGACAAGGGCGAGCAAGTGAAGTCGGCCGGTCCCAGCACCCCGGTGCAGGTGCTCGGTCTGCAGAGCGTGCCCAACGCCGGCGACGAGTTCCGTTCCTCCGAGACGGAGAGAACGGCTCGTACCGTGGCCGAGGCCCGCGAGCAGCGCTTCCGGCTGAAGGCGCAGCGCGGCGATGCCCGCCTGAGCACCGGTGTGAAGCTGGAAGACATCTTCAACTCGATCCAGGCCGGCGAGGTCGCCACCTTGAACATCGTGTTGAAGGCCGACGTGCAAGGTTCCCTGGAGGCCGTCACCGAGTCGTTGCGCCGCTTGGAGCGCGACGAGGTGAAGCTGGCGTTCGTGCACCGTGCGGTCGGCAGTATCACCGAGAACGACATCAGCCTGGCAGCGACCACCAACGCCACCCTGATCGGCTTCAACGTGCGCCCCGATCGCAAGGCGCGCGAGTTGGCCGACGCCGAAGGCGTAGAGATCCGTACCTACGAGATCATCTACAAGCTGCTCGAAGACATCGAGCGGGCGATGGTGGGCATGCTCGCCCCCGAGTACGAGGAAGTGGTCACCGGCGAAGCCGAGGTCCGCGAAGTCTTCCGCGTGCCTCGCATCGGTGGCATTGCCGGTTGCTACGTGCTCACTGGCCAGATCACGCGTGGCTCGAAGGTGCGCTTCCTTCGCGAAGGCGTCGTCATCTGGAAGGGCGCCATCACGTCGCTCAAGCGCTTCAAGGACGATGCGCGCGAGGTCCGCGAGGGCTTCGAATGCGGTATCGGCCTCAGCGACTTCCAGGATCTCAAGCCCGGCGACATCATCGAGACCTTCGACGAGCGCGAGATCGCTCGCGTATAATCGGGTTCTAGTCTGGTTCTCTCGATCGCAGCGTCTCTGCCGGGTGAGTCGGTAGGGTCGTTACATGGCCGATTTCGAGTTCTTCTTCGATCCGGTGTGCCCGTGGGCGTGGATTACGTCGCGCTGGGTCGTTGAAGTACAGGGGCTTCGCGACTATTCCGTCGACTGGCGGTTCATCTCCTTGAAGATGATCAACGAGACCCGCACCGAGGATTGGTACACGGTCGAGTATCGCGCCGCGCACATGGCCGGCCTGTACGCGCACCGAGTGTGTGACGAGGTGCGGTTGCAGCACGGCAATGCCGAAGTGGGGCAACTTTACACTGCGCTGGGCGATGCCTTCCATGGGCAGCAGCGTCGCCCAGCCATCAACGCCGACCCCGTTGCGTTCATGAGCGAGATGTTGGCGACGGCAGGCCTGCCCACCGACTATGCCGCACTCGTGCACGACGAATCGCACGACGCCTTCATCCTGGAAGAGACCGAGCTGGCGTTCAGCCGCACCGGGCGCGACGTCGGAACGCCGATCATCACGTTCCATCCAGGCCGATCGAAGGAGGCCAGCTTCTTCGGTCCCGTCATCTCCACGATCCCTCGTGGTGACGAAGCCCTTCGGCTGTGGGATGCGATCGAGGTCATCGCCGCCTCCAACGGTATGGCCGAGCTGAAGCGTTCGAAAAGGGAAGCTCCGCGCTTCGACTGACTGCAAGAAGAAAGGACGTGGTTGTCATGACCAAGCCCCGCCGCCCTCCGGCCCCCAGCACCCATCGCTACCCCCGCGCGGCCCGCCTCAGCACCTCGCTGCAGGAGGTGATCGCCGACGAGCTGCTCCGCATCGACGATGAACGGCTGTCGTTGGTCACCATCACCGCTATCGATGTCGATGCAGAGATGAACCGCGCCATCGTGTTCTTCGACTCGCTGATGGGCGAAGACGGCGACGCGGAGATCCTCACTGCGCTCGCCGCCCACCGCGTTCGCATCCAGAGCTCCGTGGCGCGCCAACTGCGCTCGAAGAAGACGCCGATCCTCTCGTTCAAGCCCGATGACTCCATCCGTGCCGCAGAGCGCATCGAGCGCATCCTGCACGACAAGGCAACACTGCCGCCGCGCCCGCCGTCGCCCGAGAACGCAACCGACGGCAGCAACGGCGAGTGATGGCTCGCCGTCGTCCGGCCAACACCCACGGCCTCGCCGTCGTCGACAAGCCGGCAGGCGTCACCAGCCACGATGTGGTGGGCATGCTCCGCCGCCGTTTCGGCGAGCGGCAGGTGGGCCACGCCGGCACCCTCGACCCCGACGCCACCGGCGTGTTGCTGGTGGGCGTGGGCCGCTCCACGCGCTTGCTGCGGTTCCTCACCGACCTGGGGAAGACCTACACCGGCGAGGTCGTGTTCGGCACCAGCACCGACACGCTCGACTCAGCAGGCCGGTTGACAGGGACCTTCGACATGAGCGCGCTGACCCCGGAACAGGTGCAGGCGGCCGTCACCGACCACCTCACCGGTCACATCATGCAGGTGCCCCCGATGGTGAGCGCGCTCAAGATCGACGGCAAACGCCTTCACCAACTTGCACGCGAAGGCATCGAGGTCGAGCGCCAGGCTCGACCGGTGACAATCAGCCGCTTCGGGGTGGCACCCACCGCCGACCCGCTCGTCTACGCGATCGAGGTGCAGTGCTCGAAAGGCACCTACATCCGCACGCTGGCCGACGACCTCGGCCGCTGGTGCGGAGGTGGCGCCCATCTTCGCAACCTTCGCCGCACGGCTGTCGGCAGCTTCACGGCGAACGAATCCGCCGCGCCCGACGTGGTGGAACTGCTCGGCCTCCCCCAAGCCATGCGCGACTATCCGCAGGTGGCCGTCAGCGCCGAGGTGGCCGCCCTGATCGGCAACGGACGAGTACTCGATCGCGCGCAGGTGGGCTTCGAAGGCGACGGCCCGTGGGCGGTGCTCGGCCCCGACGGGGCGCTGTTGGCGATGTACGAAAGCCGCGGCGATGATGACGCGAAACCTTCGGTGGTCGTCGCCTACTAGGATCCCGCTCATGGTCCGTCGGGGCACAGTCGTAGTCGTGTTGATGGTCGGCCTTCTCGGCGCGTGCAGCGACAGCGAGAGCTCGAAGTCGAGCTCGTCGGGTGCATCCGTTGTGTCTGTTTCACCGGCTCCCGTTCCCACCGACGGGGGCAGCGAAGCTCCGCCTGCCGGTGCGCTCGATTGTGTCGCCATGAAGGCCGCCATGGGCGGTTTCGTCGTCAACACCCAGATCGTCATTCAGCTACAGAACCAACCTGACGTCGCCAACTGGACCACCGGAATCGGCAGCATGCCCCAGTTCGGGGCGCAACTCGACACACTCGCGGCGCTGAAGCCATACGACGCCCGCGTCGCCGACACGATCTCCTTCTTCAGGGGCGCGAACGAGATCGCGCAGCGCGGCTACGCCGGCGATACGGCGGCACCCGCCGACCTCGCCGAGTACATCGGCACCGACGTCGCGGCCGTGATGTTCAAGAATATCTCCATCGGCATGGCGCTCGACGCTGCAGGTTGCTAGTTCTTGTCCTGTCAGCTTGCTTCGCTACTTAAGTTGGGTGGGTTGATGGCGGTGCAGTAGCCGGCGAGTCGTTCGAGGATTTGGTCGGCGGTCTTGTGCCAGATGAACGGTTTCGGGTCTTCGTTCCAGGTGTCGACCCAGTCGTTGATGTCGGCGGCGAGCTCGGCGACGCTGTTGTGTGCGGAGCGCTGCGGCTTCTTTGTCGTGAGCGCGGAGAACCAGCGTTCGACGAGGTTCATCCATGACCCGTAGGTCGGTGTGAAGTGGAAGTGGAGTGCAACGACGCGGCCTGCGCTCCTGGTGGTGAGACGATCACGACCGTCGACTCGACCGGCGACGTCGGCTGGTACACGTCGATCACGGTTGGTGCCGACGCCAACCCGGTGATCTCCTACTGGCACGGCACGAACGCTGATTTGAAGGTTGTCAAGCTGGGTCACACGTCATGGATCCCCAACGGATGGGGTCGCTGACCGCCGCAGGGAGGCGGTGGCGTTGACGGGCTTGCCCAGCTGCTGCTGGATCGGCTGGATGTACTGGGCAAATTTGGTTAGTGTCGGGTTGGTTCAGGGGAACGTGAGTGGGGGGTTGGTTGATGTCTGTTCGAGCTGTTGGTGTGTGGGGTCGTTCGCGGTGGTTGGGTGTGGTTGGTGTGGTGGTGTTGGTGATGGGTGCTGGGGGTGTGTTGACGTCGTCGGCTGCGTCGGTTGGTTCGTCGTCGTTTGTGCCGATCACGCCGTGCCGGTTGTTGGATACTCGTGAGGTGCCTGCCAATGTCGGTTTGCGTTCGTCTCCGGTTGGGGTGGATGAGACGTTTGTGGCGTCGGTGTGGGGGTCGAATGGGA
>JANONE010000400.1:0-3183 GCA_031420675.1 Ilumatobacteraceae bacterium
AGGTAATTCTCGCCCGCGCCCCCGAACACCCCTTTGAACAAAGAGGCTTCGGAGTGAAGCGGGCGCGCATCGCGGGCAGCAATGACCGCCGGACGCGTGGCCACGGCGTCGCTAGGGAACCGGGCTAACATTGCCCATGCCTACCGAGATTGTCTTACTCTGCCGACCGTCCAGGGCGAAGGGGTGCACATGAAGGCCGGGATCGCAAAGCTGTGGAAGCCGGTGGTGAATGTCCACGACCTCGCTGAGGGGGAACGTTTCTGGTCGGCGCTGTCGGGTCTCTCGCCACAAGGGCGCCACGGCACCCCGACACGTGACGAGTACTCAGTCCTCGACAGCGAGGACCAGTCGGACGGCGAACAATGGATACTGCTCCAACTAGTTTCTTCGGGGGGCAACCCGGCGCGCAGCGGCACTCATCTCGACTTTCGGGTTGACGACGTGGCCAAGGCCGTGCAACAGATCGAGGAGATCGGCGGCACTTTGATCAGCCCCCCGGCGCTCTATCCGACCGAGAGCGAACCGATGCTCGAATGGGCCGTGATGCAGGATCCCTTTGGCAACGAGTTCTGCGTGATCAGGTACCCGTTGAGTTGAGGCACCCACGTGTGCCCCCATCAGCAGGACACACCTCGACCCAGGGGATTGCTGCGCGCGGGGTGACGTCTGATGTGTGGTGCCGAGAGGTGCCGCTGGAAGGATGTTCACCATGCCCAAGCCCTATCCGAAGGAGTTCCGCGACGACGTGGTTCGGGTCGCGCTGAGCCGTGAGCCGGGTGTCCGGATCAAGGACATCGCGGCGGACTTCGGGATCACCGAGTCCTGTCTGGGAACTGGCTTGCCCAGGCCGCCCGCGACGAGGGTCGGCGTCCCGGGTCGACCACGACCGAGCTCGCCGAGCTGCGCGAGGCGAAGAAGCGCATCCATCGAACTCACCGGAGCTCACGCGCGTAGCGTGCGTGGCCATGACCGACCCGGAACAGGACACACCCGACAGGCCCGGCGAGTTCCCGCTGAGGCGTTTCCTCGGCATGGAGCTGTCGGGCGACGAACCCGGTATCGGACTGGCACACGCGCTCATCGGACTCGAACACCTCAACCCGAACGGCGTTGTGTACGGCGCAGTGCTGTTCGCGCTCGTCGACACCGCCCTGGGAAAGTCGACAATGAGTGTGATCGACGAGCCGGATCGCTACTGCGCCAGCATCGAGGTGTCGTTGCGGTTCATCCGTCCCGCGGTCGACGGACGGGTGACCGCCACAGCAACGGTGGTCAAGAGAGGTCGTTCGGTCGTCCACCTCGAGTCGCGGGTCGTCGAAGACGACGGACGACTCGTGGCAACTGCGGCCGGCACGTTTGCGATTCTGGGCGGCTGAGGCACTGTGGGCGGCCGCGACATCGATTCGACGGCGGCGAGCGACCGACTCCACCCGCACGCCAAGTACGGCGGCGATGTTCGCCGGAGCGGTGCGGGCGATCGTCGAAGTCAGTCGACTCGTCTTCCTGTGACCGTCGAGTGAGCTCGGCGGGTCATCGAGTCATTCGCAAGGCGGGATCGGTGTAAGGGTGTACTGCTCGGTCCCCGAGTTCGAGAACTGACCCAACGGCGTGTCAACTGATCCCTCACCGGTGCCCGTCATCGTGCCGGCCTGGCCCGGGCCGTTCGGCAACGAGATCTGGTACGTCCCGCTTCCGGCGGCACTGAACGGCCCACCGGAGTACTCGTAGTTCCCCGAGAGCCCACCGGAGAAGTTCATCGTGAGGATTCCCGTGAGCACGAACGGCTTCATGATGTCGCACACAGCGGTATTCGTCTGCCAGTCGTCGAGACCACCGACGACCTGGTATGCCGATGTTTGGTTGGTGTCGAAGTTGATATCGACACGCCCGACACCCCGCTTGGACCGGGACTCGAGCGAAACCGTCCCCGTCTTGTTCGGCTCGTCAGGAGCGCTGTACTCGAACTCCGCATCGACCGGAATCGGAGTGCTCGACGGATCGACCGACTTCTCGCCCGCCGACAGCAGGGCCTGCACGGTGCCGCCGGTCGGCACACCATCCTGTTTGCCCCGCGGCCGCGCGGTGATCGTGGCGGAACTGCCGGGCTGGAGCCCGGTTGTGCCCGGAGAAACGCCGTAGCCGATCTCGACGCACCGCCCCGACAAGTACCCCTCCGCGACCGCATCGAGCAGATACATCTTGATTAACAGGCCGAAGATGGCCGCCAATTGGACGTTGCTGGAGAAGTCCTCCGGCTTCGTGGTGAACCAGTTGAAGTCGTTGAGTTTCGTGGAAGCCGTCCCATCGGACGCGTACGAAATCGACGAGTCGACGAACGCCCCCATGCCCAGACCGTCTCGCCTGAGCCGGATGTCCGAGGACGAACTCGCCAGTTCGGCGTTGTCGTTCAACTGACCCGTCACCTTGACGTCGAGTTTGCCGGTCTGTTCCTTCCCTCCTGCCGAGGCCGATACGTCGACGGTGGCTTCGACGGTGAATTCTCCGTTCACGTCGGGGCAGGGGAGAATCTTCACGTTGGTCTTGAGCTTGGTCGTCAAGCCGTTCGACTCGTGGGTGACATCGACCGCCAACTCGACGGACTCGGCCGTCGCTATGACGGTGACTCCTTTGGCCAGTGTCGCCGTTCCGGTCTTTCCGTCATTGCCGGCCTGAACGATCGCCTTCGAGCCCAGACCGACCAGCAAGATCCCGCCGAATAAGCCCATACCGATGCTCGGGCCGTCGGCTTGACCTCGACGGAACCCGAGTACCGGCGGCGCAGACACAGCGTCGGTGAGCGCAGCATACAACTGATCCTGCGATGCGAACGCGGCGCTCGTCGCGTCAGGTCCTCCGAGCGCCTCCTCGAGCCCCGACCATTCGGCCATGTCCAACTCGACCGTCCGGTCGAGCGCAGCGGCCTCGGCGACGACGGCGTCGAGATTGTCGGGATCAAACGAGGCGATCGTCTCGTTGATCAACGTTTCGGCGTCCGCCGATGTCGGATCAGCGGGCTCGTCGACCTCCGATGCCGGGACTGCGCTGGACGAAGGATCGGCACCCGTGCTCGGTGAGCCGCCACCACAACCGGAAGCGACGAGCGCAACGACAACGAGCGCCGTCGCAGCGGACCGGGGAAATTGTCTCACTTTTGCAGTTGTACACCATCGTGCCACGCCCCAC
>JANONE010000401.1:0-2677 GCA_031420675.1 Ilumatobacteraceae bacterium
GTCGTGGCTTTGGCCACGCGGGAGCGTGCCGGATTGGGTCAGACGTTCGTGAGCGTCCTGGGTAGCCGCTCAATCGTTACCTACGTTCGCCGGTTCAGATGAGCACACCGCACACTTCTGTAGATCGGTGTGGCTGTGCACGATTGGCGGAGAGGACAGGACTACGCGGCTCTGCGTGTAGTCGCCCGGCGCCAGCGGGTAGGCAGGCGATGAAGACGTCGCAACCGGACGCATGTGATTGACGACCGCCGCCACCGCCGCCGAGCTCTGGTGAAGCTTTCTGCGGAGCACACGATGTTGTGTCGGTTTGTGCGCTCCGCAAGCCGGCTGCTCAGGCGAGCGGCGGAATGGCGACTCCCCTGTCGGCGAGGATCTGGCGGGCGAGCAAGATCAGTTCGACACGCTGGCGGGTCAGTTCGTCGTAGTCGGTGACCCGTTCGCCCAACCCCACCCGCTCGGCCTCGGCCCGCGCGACGTGATACACGTGCCAGAGATCCCACTGCTGCTGGCAGGTGGCATCGGCGAGGGCGACATCCTTCTCGTGCGCGGTGGGAGCATCACCCTCGAACGCGTAGCGCCGGGCCAGTTCGTTCGGCGTCGCTGCGGACTCTCCCACCGCAGTTTGGACGCAGGCCGCCCAGGAGGAGAGCGCCGAGACAACCGCGGGGGCCGAGGTGGCGAGTGCCGGTGCACCCACGAAGACCCCTCCGTCCAACGACTGACGCAGGCCTTCCTGCGAGTCGTAGAACGGGTTCAGGGCCGCGACCGCCACGCCGAAACAGCCTCCGTTCCCCCGCTGTGACAGCACCGAGCCGTCCGGGCCGGTGATGTCCACCATCGGCCCATCCGGCATCAGGTCGTCGTAGAAGCGAAGGCGCTCGGCCTGCGACAGCGAGTTGGCGAAGATCGTCAGCGGATCGTCCGACGGGTCACCGGTGCTGTGGAAGCCGGTCGCCCGAGCGCCTGCGGGGGAGACGACGCCGAACGTCTCGTCCGGCATCCATCCGCCGATGCCTGCCGCCCAGGAGTCGGCCGTCCGCAACGGGTAGTCCCAGCCTTTGGAAACCATGCACTCGTACTGGAGGATCTCGGTAGCCATGCCCAGCGCGAGCGAGTCCGCCGGCGCCCAATGGATCCCGGTGTCCGGCAGGCCTGCGGCCAGGGGCGGGACGACCAGGGTGCCACGGTCGGCGGTGACCACCGTGTTCGTCGTCGGCACCACCACTCCCCCCGGGCCGTAGCCCAGGAACGCCTGCAGCCGCAGGCCGTCGAGGTGGAGGCGGCTGGTGAACCCGCCCTCGGTGGCCGATTCGTCGAACGTGCCGATGTACGGCGAGCCGAGCGGGCTACGGAAGAAGTCGCCGGTGAAGGTGACCCAGTCAGGCTCGGACTGCTGCCCGTTGTAGGTGCGCACCTCGTTGGATGACCAGCTGGCACCATCCGACTGGAAGTAGATGTTCAGGCGCATCTCACTGCCCTGTTCGTGCCAGACGAGCTCGAGCGTCTGATAGGCACTGTCGCCCGGATCGCTGGTCACCTCCACCTCGGCTCCCTCGGACGTGAACCGGCGGCCACCGGCGTCGATCCAGAAGTCGTCCGCAGTCAGCGACACCTGTGGCGTCGCGAAGGAGAAGCGAGCCGCGCCGCCGCCCGAACCGGCGGACTCGGGTGTGTCGCGGCCGTTCAACGCAACCAGTCCGGTGATCAGCGCCACCGCTGCGGCCGCAGCCAGCAGCGGCCGCCACGGCCGGCCACCACCGCGGCCAGCCGTCATCGGGACGTCGAGCGGGTCCACCACCGACTCCAACTGGTCGTGCGGCCTGGCGACATCCGCCCGCTCGCGCAGCAGATAGGACAGTCGGCTCTCGAACTCGTCCATCACAACACCTTCCTCATCGCGGCCAAGCCGCGTTCGATCCAGGGGCCCACAGAACCGGGGGCGCAGCCGAGTGCATCGGAGATCTCGCTGGTCGTGTAGCCGGCGTAGTACCTCAGCACCAAGGCCGCCCGATGGTTGAACGGCAGCGATGCGAGCACGTCGCTGAGGACGTCGGGAGTGGCGGCCGCGCCGTTCGGCACCAACCGATGCAGAAGTCGCGCAGAAGTGACCCGCCGGCGGCCCGCGTCGCGGCAACCGTTCAGGACGGCACGATTCAGGTAGGCGCCCGGCGTCTCTAGCGCGCCCCAGTTGCGATACACCGCGACCATCGCCTCGTTGACCACGTCGTTGGCCTGCTCGTTGTCGCCGAGCATGAGGAACGCCCGCCGCACCTGACCGGCAAGCTCAGCGCGGTAGAACGCAGCGAACTCCACATCGGCCGATGACATCGTGGCAGTCTCCCTCGCGAGCATGCCCCCTTCGACGCACGACCGGAGCGAGCTGATACAGCCGACTCCGGACGACCAGCTTCAACTGGTTTGAAGCGCCCCAGGGATCGGTAACTGCTCTCGTGAGGCCGCCGGGTATCAGGGCGACCTGAGGAGTCGGGCTGTCCTCGCCCGGAGTGCCCAGTGGGCAAGCCAGTTCGACGCCGCCGAGGCGCTCGACGTCTCCATGATGCGCGTGGGGCTACTCGTAGCGGGTGGGCGTCTCGAACCGGCGCATGACCCCCTGGGTCGTGCCGGGGTCACGAGGTTCTCACTGGAGCGCGAACGGGCGCGCCGCACCGGGCAAGGT
>JANONE010000402.1:0-13414 GCA_031420675.1 Ilumatobacteraceae bacterium
GAGAGCATGGAAGCACTGATCCACCATTTCAAGATCTTCACCGAGGGCTTCAAGGTGCCCGCGGGCGAGGTCTACGTGGCCATCGAGAGCCCGCGGGGCGAGATCGGCTGCTACATCGCCAGCGACGGTTCGGCCACGCCGTACCGGCTGCACGTGAGGGCCCCATCGTTCGCCAACATCCAGTGCCTGCCGCACATGATGCGTGGCGGTCTCGTCGCCGACGCGGTTGCGATCATCAGCTCGGTGGACCCCGTGCTCGGAGAGGTTGACCGCTAGCTCATGAGCCGACTCAACGAAGCCAACGTGATTCTGGCCAAGGAGATCATCGGGCGCTACCCGAAGGCTCGCTCGGCCACCATCCCGCTGCTGCACCTGTCGCAGCAACAGAACGGCTACATCACCAACGATGCGATCGCGCACGTCGCCGAGCTCGTCGGGGCCACCTCCGCCGAGGTGTTGGGCACGTGCACGTTCTACGAGATGTTCAAGATGGAGCCGGTGGGCAAGTACCTGCTCAACATCTGCGGCACCATGTCGTGCGCGCTGCTGGGCGCCGAGGACCTCATCCATCACGCGGAAGCGAAACTGGGGGTGAAGGTTGGTGGCACCACCGCCGACGGCATGGTCACGCTGGAGCGTGCCGAGTGCCAGGCCGCGTGCACCGAGGCTCCGTGCCTGCAGGCCAACTACCGCTTCCGCTACCGCGTCACCCCCGCCGACCTCGACACCTTCATCGACGACCTCGTCGCCGGTCGCCTCGACGGTGAGATCCCGCGGCATGGCACGGTGGCCCGCGTTCGCCAGCACATCCCGGCCGACAAGGGCGTGGGGGCGCTGGCCCCCGACGACGTCACCACCCCGCCCAGCTGGCTGTCGCTGAACCCGGAGGCCACCAAGTGAGCAGCTACGCATGGGCCCCGGGATACATCGACGACGGCGACCGCCCGACGATCGTCACCTCCCGCTTCCAGTACGAAGACAGCTACACCCTCGGGCGCTTCCTGGCGACAGGCGGCTATGAAGGCCTGAAGTCGGCACTCGGTCGTACGCCGGTGGCCGTGCACGACGAGGTGAGGGCAGCCACCATCCTGGGGCGCGGTGGCGCCGGTTTCCCCGCCGGCACCAAGTGGGGCCTCACCCCGCAGGGTGTATGGCCGAGGTACCTCGTGGTCAATGGCGACGAGAGCGAGCCGGGCACCTACAAGGACCGGTTGCTCATGGAGCGCGACCCACACCAGCTGATCGAAGGCTGCCTCATTGCTGCGTACGCGGCCGGCCTCTCGCAGTGCTTCCTCTACATCCGTGGCGAGATGGCGCTGGCACAGGAGCGCGTCGCCACCGCGCTCAACGAGGCCTATGCCGCCGGATACATCGGCAAGAACATCCTCGGCACCCCGTTCAGCATCGACATCGTGCTGCATTGGGGCGCCGGCGCCTACGTGGTGGGTGAGGAGACGGCGCTCATCGAATCCTTGGAAGGCAGTCGCGGCATGCCCCGGCTGAAGCCGCCGTTCTTCCCTGCCGCGGTCGGCCTGTACGGCAAGCCCACCATCGTCAACAACGTGGAGACCCTCGCCAACCTGCCGTGGCTGCTCACCAACGGCGCTGCCGCGTACACGGCCATCGGCACCAAGACCTCGCCCGGCACCCGCATGGTCGCAGTGTCGGGCCATGTGAAGCGGCCCGGTGTCTACGAGATCATCAACGGCACCACCACCTTCCGCGAGCTGATCTACGGCGACGAGTTCTGCAAGGGGATCCGCGACGATAACGGACTGAAGGCGTTCGTGCCCGGTGGCGGTTCCGCTCCGTGGTTTCTTCCCGACCAGCTCGACCTGCCGTTCGAGAACAAGCTTGTCAGCGCTGCCGGCAGCATGCTGGGCTCCGGCGCCGTCATGGTGATGGACGACACCACCGATATCCCGGCGGCGGCGCTCACGCTGACCCGCTTCTACGCTCACGAATCGTGTGGCAAGTGCGTGCCCTGCCGTGAAGGCGCCACCTGGCTGGAACGCATCCTCGAGCGGGTGGTGGCCGGCCTCGGCACCGAACGCGACCTCGACCAACTGCTCGAGGTCGGCCAGACGATCTGCCCAGGGGCCTTCCCGCACGCCGCCAGCGAGAGTTTGGGAATCGAAGCCGTGCCGTTTCCGTATCGCATGACCACCATCTGCTTCGTCGGGCCCTCGGCCTATGTGCCGGTCAACTCCGCGCTCACGCTCTTCCGCGACGAGTTCGAGGCAAGGCTGATCAAGCGCACCTTGATTCCGGTAACGGCAATTCCGGTAACGGCAGTTCCGGTCACGGCGGCTGGAGCACACGCATGACCGACACGGCCAAGACTCCCGACGCGCCCGAAACCGCGGCACCGCCGGTGGATCCGAACGAGGTCCGGCTCACCATCAACGGGCGCGAGGTCGTCAGCACCAAAGGCGAGATGCTCATCGCTGCCGCGCAGAAGGCCGGCGACTACATCCCCCGCTTCTGCTACCACGAGCGGATGAACCCCGTCGGCATGTGCCGCATGTGCCTGGTCGATGTGGATACCGGCCTTGGGCCGATGCTGCAGCCGTCGTGCATGGTGCCGGTGACACCGGGCATGAAGGTGGAGACCGAGTCGGCGGCGGCCAAGAGTGCGCAGGAAGGCATCCTCGAACTGCTGCTCGCCAATCATCCGCTCGACTGCCCGGTCTGCGACAAGGGCGGCGAATGCCCGTTGCAGGACCAAGCATTCAGCCACGGCCCCGGCGAGAGCCGCTATGTGGAGGAGAAGCGCCACTACGAGAAGCCGATCGCGATCAGCGACATCGTCTATCTCGATCGCGAGCGTTGCATCCTGTGCGACCGCTGCACCCGGTTCGCCGACGAGGTGGCCGGCGATGCGCTGATCCACTTCGCCAGCCGCGGTAACAACACCTACATCACGACGTTCCCCGACGAACCGTTCAGCAGCTACTTCAGCGGCAACACCGTGCAGATCTGCCCGGTCGGTGCGCTCACGGCCAAGCCCTATCGCTTCAAGGCTCGCCCGTGGGATCTCAGTCAGCAGGAGAGCACGTGCACCACTTGCGCCGTCGGTTGCCGCACCGTCGTGCAGAGCAGCCGCGACGAACTGCTGCGCTACATGGGTGTCGACAGCGACCCCGTGAACCACGGCTGGCTGTGCGATCGCGGCCGCTTCAACTTCGAGTCGGTCAAGAGCGGCGATCGTGTGCTGCAGCCGTTGGTGCGTGAGGGCGACGACCTGCAGCCGGCGTCGTGGAACGCGGCGTTGGCCAAGGCCGCGTCGCTGATCCTGGAGGCCAAGGCGGCCGGTGGCGCCGAGAGCATCGCCATCATCGGCGGCGCCCGTGGCACCAACGAAGACGCGTTCGCCTGGGCTCGTCTGGGCCACGAGGTCATCGGCACGCCGAACGTCTACTCGCAGATGGGCGACGGCCTGCCCGCCGGCCTACTCGGGCTGGATCGCGCCACCATCGACGAGGCGGCGAAGGCCTCCACGATCGTGTTGCTCGGCCCCGACCTCAAGGAAGAGCTGCCGGTGCTGTACCTGCGCCTGCGCGACGCCGTCGAGAAGAAGCGCAGCCGCATCATCGAGTTCGCACCGAAGAAGAGCGGCCTCACCCGCTACGCCTGGCGCAGCATCGGTTACGAGCCGGGCACGCAGGTCGCTGCCATACGGCGCGCTGTGGCCGACCAGGCCATCGCCGACCAGCTCGCCAACGGCACCGTCGTCATCGTGGCCGGTCGCGCCAACCTCGCCGAGTCGTCCGCCGCCACGGTCGCCGCGCTGCGCGAACTGCTCGCCACGGCACCCGGTGCGAAGGTGTTGCCGGCATTCCGCCGCGGCAACGTGGTCGGCGCCCTGCAGGTCGGCGTCCGGCCCGGCGAGGCCGGGCTCGACACCCGCGGGGCGCTGCAGGCTGCGGCCGATGGCAAGATCGAGTGCCTCGTGCTGCTCGGCGCCGACCCGCTGGCCGACTTCCCCGACACGGATCTCGCCCGGCGAGCGCTCGCAGGGGCGCGCCGCATCGTCGCCGTCGATACCTTCCTCACCCGGTCGTCGAAGCGTGCCGACGTCGTGCTGGCCGCGAGCGCGTACGCCGAGAAGGCGGGCACCACCACCAATCTCGAGGGTCGTGTCAGCGCAGTGGCCCGCCAGGTCACACCGGCAGGCTCGACCCGTCCCGACTGGATGATCGCCAGCGAGTTGGCGCTCGACCTCGGCGCCGACCTGGGCTACGGCAGCGTGGACGAGATCACAGCCGACATCGCCACCAAGGTCGCAGGTTTCGAAGCGATCACCACCGAGGCTGTTGCGGCCGACAGCAACGGCGTGCTGGCCGGCGTGCCCACGGCCATCGACCCGATCGACATCGCCCGAAACCCGGCCGAGGCCGCCGTGCCCGAGCGCAACGCGTACGACTTCCGTCTCGTGGTCAGCCGCACGATGTACGACGAGGCCACCGGTACCGCCAACTCGCCGTCGCTCGCGCACCTGCCGCGCGGCTCGGCCGTGCACCTGCATCCGCTCGACCTCGAGCGTGTCGGCACCACCGATGGCACCGAGGTGAAGGTCATCGGCCCACGGGCCACGGTCGTGTTCGCTGCCGTCGCCGACGAGGCCGTGCTGCGCGGCACGGCGTGGGTGCCGTTCAACAACCCGGGCCCGAACGTCGGCGAGCTGATCGACTGCTTCGCTTCCGTCAACGACGTGAGGATCGAGAACCTCTGATGTTGGCGGTCGATTCCCTCCTCGACGGCATCAAGCTGTTCAGCGTCGCGTTCCTGGTGGTGCTCATCAAGGTCGTCGTCATCTTCGTCGTCGGCCTGGTCGGCACGATGCTGATGGTGTGGTTCGAACGCAAGGTCATCTCGTTCATGCAGAACCGCATCGGCCCGGACAAGGCCGGTCCCAAGGGCCTGCTGCAGACCCTGGCCGACGGCATCAAGCTGTTCTTCAAGGAAGACCTGATCCCGGAGAAGAGCGACCGGTTCGTCTTCAAGCTGGCGCCCTACCTCGCGTTCGTGCCGGCGTTCCTGGTGTGGAGCATCATCCCGTTGGGAGGAGATTTCAGCAACGGCAAGGACGGCACGGTCTCCATCCTCGGCAAGGCCACCAAGCTGCAACTCGCCGACCCGCCGGTGGGCGTGCTGCTGCTGCTGGCGCTGAGCAGTGTTGCGGTGTACGGCATCATGTTGGCCGGTTGGAGCTCGGGCTCGAAGTACCCGCTGCTCGGTTCGGTGCGCGCGTCGGCGCAGATGGTCAGCTACGAGGCCGCGCTCGGGCTCAGCCTCGCCACCGTCATCCTCATCGCCGGCACGCTCAGCACCAATGGCATCGTCACCGCCCAGAGCAGCTTCACCCGCTGGCACGTGGTGGCTACCGGCGTGCTGCCGTTCGTCATCTTCATGCTGGCTGCCACGGCCGAGCTGAACCGGCCGCCGTTCGACTTGGTCGAGGCCGAGCAAGAACTGGTGGGTGGCTTCAACACCGAGTACTCCAGCATCCGCTTTGCGCTGTTCTTCCTGGCCGAGTTCATGAACACGATCACCATGAGCGGCGTCATCGTCACCCTCTTCTTCGGTGGGCCGCAGCCGTTGCGCGTGGGCCGCTTCCACAACGTCTTGTCGTTCCTCGGGCCGTTCTCGGGCACCGTGTGGATGCTGCTCAAGGTGCTGGTGTTCCTCTACATCTACGTGTGGTTCCGTGCCACCCTGCCCCGCATTCGCTACGACCAACTGATGAACCTCGGCTGGAAGTTGCTGATCCCGCTCTCGCTGGGTTGGTTCATGCTGATCGCCGTGTTCCGGGTGGGCAGCGACAAGGGTTGGTCGCAGACAGAACGCTTCGTGGCGGGTGGCATCGGCCTGGTGACGATGTTCGCCGGCGCCGGTCTGCTGCGTCTGGCCACGCGGGTGAGTGCCCGCAACCGAGAACGAGAGGGGGCGATGTTCTGATGGGTTACCTCGATGGATTCCTCGTCACGCTGAAGCAGCACCGCATCTTCGGCGGCGAGCGTGTCACCACGCCGTACTCCGGTGGTCGCGTGGCCAAGCAGGGCAAGAGCGTGGAAGGGCGCGACGAGAAGATCGCCAAGCCCGAGCGCCTGCACGGCCGCCACGTGCTGAACCGGTACGAGGACGGCATGGAGAAATGCATCGGCTGCGAACTGTGCGCCGGTGTCTGCCCCGCCAAGTGCATCTATGTGCGCGGCGCCGACAACGACCCGCAGAACCCCACCTCGCCCGGCGAGCGCTTCGGGTTCGTCTACGAGATCAACTACCTGCGCTGCATCCACTGCGACCTGTGCGTCGAGGCCTGTCCCACCGAGGCCATCACCGAGACCAAGCTGTTCGAGTTCAGCTTCACCAGCCGCACCGACGCCGTCTACACGAGGACCGAATTGCTCGTCGATGACGACGGCAAGCCGCAGCACATGCCGTGGGAAGATTGGCGCGAGGGCGACGACGAACACACCAGCGGCTGGGTGCGTGCCACCGCGGCCAGCGGCGACGCCGACTTCGTCGGTCAGGTCGGCTGGAGCAGTGAGCTCGGTTACGGCCTGCGCGCCGCAGAAGAGTCGGCCGACTGATGGAACTGTTCGTCTTTGTCGTCGCCGGGGCGATGGTGCTTGGCGGCGCCGTCGGTGTCATCGTGCGCTCGCACCCGGTGCATGCGGCGCTCAGCCTGATCCTCACTCTCTTCGGCGTGGCGGTGCTGTTCGTCGCGCAAGAGGCCCACTTCCTGGCGGCCGTGCAGGTGATCGTGTACGCGGGCGCGATCGTGGTGCTGTTCCTTTTCGTCATCATGCTGCTCGGCGTCGACAACGCGGAAGATCTCCGCATCGAACCGTTCAAGGTGCAGCGCCCGGTTGCTGTCGTGGTCGGTGCGGGCCTGCTGGCGATGATCGGCATGGCCATCATCGTGTCGCGTAAGGCCACGGTGCCGGTGGTGACGCAGAGCCAGGCGGTGCAGGATGCCGCGCTCGAGCCCCACGACAGCAACATCAAGGCGCTCGCCCGCGACGTGTTCAGCGATCACGTGCTGGCCTTCGAACTCACCTCCGTGTTGCTCGTCATCGCCGTGGTCGCAACCGTGATGCTGGCTCGCAAGCCGCGCCCTGGTGAGCTGACGCCCCTGGAGCCGAAGGTCGGCGCACAATGATCGCCGCCGTCGCCACCCCCACGACCACGTGGTACCTCCTTCTGTCCGCGGTGCTGTTCACCATCGGTGTCGTCGGCGTGATGGTGCGCCGCAACCCGCTGGTGCTGTTCATGTGCATCGAGCTGATGCTGAATGCCGTCAACCTCTCGTTCGTCGCGCTCGCTCGCCGGCTGGGCGACATCGGTGGGCAGAGCATGGTGTTCTTCGTGATGGTCGTGGCCGCAGCGGAAGTGGTGGTGGGTCTCGGCCTCGTCGTCGCGATCCTGCGCCGCAAGCCGCATGCCACCACCGACGACATGGCCGAGTTGAAGGGTTGATGTGATGCTCGACCTCGTCTGGCTCATTCCCGCGCTCCCTCTTCTGGGGTTCCTGTTCATCACGGTGGCCGGCCGCAAGCTGGGCGACCCGAAGGCCGGGTACTTCGCGACCGCGATGGTGGCGGCCTCCTTCGCGGTCACGGTCGGCGTGTTCGTCGACCTGATGTCCAAGACTGCGGAGGAGCGCACGCATGTGCGCACGCTCTTCCAGTGGATCCCCGTCGGCTCGTTGAAGATCGACGTGGCGTTCCTCGCCGACCCGCTGAGCATCACGATGTGCCTGTTCGTCACCGGCATCGGCACGCTGATCCACCTCTACGCCGTCGGCTACATGCACGGCGACTCGCGTTTCAGCAAGTTCTTCCTGTACCTCAACCTGTTCGCGTTCAGCATGCTGATGCTCGTGCTCGGCTCGAACATGTTGGTCACGTTCCTGGGTTGGGAAGGCGTGGGTGCGTGCAGCTACTTCCTCATCTCGTTCTGGCACGAAAAGGAGAGCGCGGCCACCGCCGGCAAGAAGGCGTTCATCACCAACCGCGTGGGCGACTGGGGCTTCATGATGGCGATGTTCTTCGCCTTCTGGGCCGTCGGCTCGCTCGACTACTCCGTGATCAACGGCGCGGCCGGCGGCCTGACGAAGACAACCGCCACTGCAATCGCACTGTTCTGCTTCCTCGGTGCATGCGGGAAGAGCGCTCAGCTGCCGCTGTACCTCTGGCTGCCCGACGCAATGGAGGGCCCCACCCCGGTGTCGGCGCTCATCCACGCGGCGACGATGGTGACGGCCGGCGTGTACCTGATGGTGCGCATCAGCCCGATCCTCGAGGTGTCCTCCAGCTACGCGCCCACCATCATCGCGATCGTCGGTGCGGCGACGGCGTTGTTCGCGGCGACCATCGCGGTCGCGCAGAACGACATCAAGAAGGTGCTCGCGTACTCGACCGTCAGCCAACTGGGGTACATGTTCCTGGCGATCGGGTCCGGTGCCTATACCGCAGCCATCTTCCACATGGTCACGCATGCATTCTTCAAGGCCCTGCTGTTCCTCGGAGCCGGTTCGGTCATCCACGGCATGCACCACGAACAGGACATGCGCCGGATGGGTGCGCTGCGCACGCTGATGCCGATCACGGCCGGCACCTTCATCATCGGCTGGCTCGCCATTGCCGGGGTGCCGCCGTTTGCCGGCTTCTGGAGCAAGGACGACATCCTGCTGTTCGCCTACGACAAGAGCCCGATTCTGTGGTTGGTGGGCCTCGTGACCGCCTTGCTCACCGCGTACTACATGACCCGTCAGGTGATCATGGTGTTCTACGGCAAAGCCCGTTGGCACGATGCCCATGCGGAGCACGGAGCCCACGGCGACCTGGTGGAGGGAGCCCGCAGCGAGCTCGCGCCGCACGAGAGCCCGTGGATGATGGTCGCGCCGCTGGTGGTGTTGGCCGGGTTGTCGATCGTCGGCGGCGCGATCAACCTGCCGTTCTCGCACAACACCGAGCGGCTGGTCTCCTGGCTCGAGCCGGTCGTCGTCGTCCACGAGAGCACGACGGCCAAACTGCCGCTCGCGCTGGTCGCCATCGCCGTCGGTCTGATCGGCATCGCGGCGGCGGTGCTGGTGTACGCCAAGCACAAGGCGAGGGTGATCGAGCCGCAGATCCTTGCCGATGCGTGGGGCTACGACCGCTCGGTCAGCAACTTCATGGGCGGGCCCGGCCGGAAGGCCTTCGATGGTGTGGTGTGGGCGGATGCCCACGTCGTCGATGGAGCCGTCAATGGCGTCGGCGCCCTGGTGAGCGCCACGGCGGGGAAGGTGCGCAAGCTGCAGAGCGGAAATGTGCGCAACTACGCTGCGGCGATCGGCAGCGGGGTGGTCTTGCTGCTCGTGTGGTTCGTCGTCGTGCGGGGGATGTTGTGATCGAGTTCCCGATTCTCACCCTGCTGGTGCTGGTGCCCGCGGTGGGTGCGCTGCTGGTGGCAGTGATCTCCAAGCGCCAACCCGATCTCGTCAAGGTCACGGCGCTGCTCACCAGCGTGCTCACCGGCGGCATGTCGCTGTGGGTGTTGTTCGCGTTCAAGTCGCACAACCCCGACTTCCAGTTCGTCTCGCAGCACACCTGGATCAAGCCGTGGGGCATCTCGTGGCACCTCGGCGTCGACGGGATCTCGCTGTTCCTCGTGGTGCTCACGGGGGTGTTGTTCCCGCTGGTGATCGCGGGCGTCGACCCGCACCACGACCACAAGCGGTACCTGTCGTGGATGCTGCTGCTCGAGGCAGGCGTGATGGGTTCGTTCATCAGTCTCGACCTGTTCTTGTTCTTCGTGTTCTTCGAGATCGTGCTCGTGCCGATGTACTTCCTCATCGGTGGTTGGGGCTACGACAACCGCGTCTACGCCGCCACCAAGTTCTTCCTGTTCACCATGGTCGGGTCGGCATTCATGCTGGTGGGCATCATCGCCACCGCGGTCCTGGCCAAGGCGGACGACGGCCGCGTCACCTTCGATCTGATCAAGATCGCCGAGAACGCCACCTTCGCCGCCAGTACCGGGCGCTGGTTGTTCTTCGCGTTCGCAATCGCGTTTGCGGTGAAGGTGCCACTCTTCCCGCTGCACACCTGGTTGCCCGACGCGCACACGCAGGCGCCCACCGGTGGTTCGGTGATCCTCGCCGCCGTGCTGTTGAAGATGGGTACCTACGGCCTCCTGCGCTTCGGTGTCTACCTGTTCCCCGAGGCCGCGGTGTGGGCCCGCCCGCTGTTCCTCACGCTGGCCGTCATCGGCGTGCTGTGGGGTGCCGTCGCGGCCACGATGCAGACAGACCTCAAACGACTGGTTGCCTACTCATCGGTCGCCCACCTCGGGTTCATCGTGCTCGGCACGTTCGCGCTCACGACCACGGCCATCACCGGCAGTGTGCTGCAGAACATCAGCCACGGCCTCAGCACCGGTGCGCTGTTCTTGCTCGTCGGCATGATCTACGAGCGGCGCCACACTCGCGAGATCTCGAAGCTGAAGGGTTTGCAGAAGGTGGCGCCGGTGTTCGCTGCGGCCTTCATGGTCGTCATGCTGTCCAGCATCGGCCTGCCCGGACTGAACGGTTTCGTCGGCGAGTTCATGATCCTTATCGGCTCCTTCGCCACGGCCCGCTGGTGGGTCGTGGTTGCCGCTAGCGGTGTGATCCTGGCGGCGGTCTACCTGCTGTGGGCGTACCAGCGTGTGTTCCATGGCGAGCCCGACGAGGACAACAAGGCGTTCCCGGAGCTGCGGTGGAAGGAAGCGTCGTTGCTGCTGCCCTTCCTCGCGCTGATCGTGTTCACCGGCGTGTTCCCCAAGCCGATGCTCAACCGCATCGAGCCGTCGGTGAACAAGCTGCTCGACCACGTGGAACAGAACAGTGACTGGCAGCAACCCGAGCCGCTCGAACCTGTCATTTCCGAAGAGGGAGAAGGGTGATGGGCGCGCCGTTCACTGCCGACACGCTGCAAGGCCCGAAGATCGACTGGTTCGCGCTCAGCCCGCTGCTCGTCCTGCTGGGCGGGGCGATGGTGCTGCTCGTGGGGGCTGCTCTCACACCGCCGTGGCCGAAGCGGTGGTACGCCATCTTCACCGCCAAGGTCGCAGCCGCAGCCGTCGTGCTGGAGGTCGTGCTGTGGCACCGCGTCGACGACAAGGGGCCCACGACGCTCGTGGGCGATGTACTCCATCTCGACAAGGTCGGCCTGTGGATCGCGATCACCATTTGCGTCGGGGTGTTCCTGGCCGCGATGGTCACCGACGACTACCTCCGCCGTGAAGGCCTCGATGGGCCCGAGTTGTACGTGCTGTACATGCTCGCCGCCGTGGGTGGCATCGTCATGGCCGCCGCCAACGACCTGATCGTGCTGTTCCTGGGCCTGGAAATCCTGTCGCTCGCGCTCTACGTGATGGCCGCCAGCCATCGCAAGCGCATCGAGAGCCAGGAGAGCGGCATCAAGTACTTCGTGCTCGGTGGCTTCTCGTCGGCCTTCTTCCTGTACGGCGTGGCGCTGGTGTACGGCGGCGCGGGCAGCACCAACTTCACCAAGATCGTCGCTGCCTTCGACGCCACCGTCGAACTGAACCGTCGCAACGACGCGCTCGTCCTCGCCGGCATCGCGCTGCTGCTCGTCGGCCTCGCCTTCAAGGTGGCGGCGGTGCCATTCCACTTCTGGTCACCCGACGTCTACGAGGGTGCGCCCACGCCGGTTACCGCGTTCATGGCGTCGGTGGGCAAAGCAGCGGCCTTCGGTGCGATGTTGCGTGTGCTACTGCAGGCGCTGCCACACTGGAGCGACGACTATCGGCCGGTTGTGTGGCTGTTGGCCGTGATCACCCTGGTGGGTGGCGCCGTGATGGCGGTGGTGCAGACCAATGTGAAGCGCATGCTGGCCTTCTCGTCCATCAGCCACGCGGGCTTCATCCTCGTCGGTGTGGAAGCGGCCGCACATCACGGTGGGCCATCACTGACCGGTTCCGGTGTGTCGTCGGTGCTGCTCTACCTGCTCATCTATTCGGTGCTGGTGATCGGCACCTTCGGTGTCGTCACCGCCGTCGGCCGTACCGGCGATGCCGCGACCGGGTTGGCCGGGTTCCGTGGATTGGGCAAGCAGCAGCCAGTGCTCGCGTTGGGCATGACGGTGCTGTTGCTCGCGCAGGCAGGTGTGCCGCTGACCAGCGGCTTCATCGCCAAGTTCGGTGTGATCACGGCTGCTGTCGACGTGCGCAGCTACGCGGTCGCGATCATCGCCATGGTCTCGGCCGTGATCGCCGCCTTCCTGTACCTGCGCATCATGATCAGCATGTGGATCGCCGAGCCCGAGGCCGGTGACGACGCCCGCGAGCCGGTGCGCGTTCCCATGCTGTTGGGCATCGCGATCGGCCTGTCGGTGACGTTCACGCTGGTGATCGGCCTCTTCCCCGGTTGGCTCATCGACCTCGCCCCCTGAGTCTAAGCAAGCTCAGTACAGGTAACCGACCACGTCGATGATGAAGTGCGTCGACGTCGGTCCGGCCGTGACCTTGACCTGTCCCGACGGATCGACAGCCACCTGCGTGGTGACGGCAATGTTTTGTCCAGCTGATGCCCAGTTGATGCTGCTGGTTGGCGGCTCAGCGCTGGCTGCGCTGTACAACTTCAGGAACCCGCCGTCAGCGCTTGTCTGGGTGACGGTGAGCGTGACGATTGCCCCGGTCGCACCGGGTGGGACGGCGACCAAGGTAGCCCCCGCCAGGTCATTGGCTGTTGCCAGGCTGATCGTGCGCGTCGTGCTCCCAGCGATCGCGGTGGCTGGAGCGAATCGTGAGTCGTAGGCCCGCAGAGGAGTCGGCAGGAAGTGTGTCGACCCAGCCGACTCGGGTCCCTTAGCAAGCTGACCTCGAATCGCACCGCCCGTGAACGGAGAGGGGGCGTGGACATTGACATAGAAGCTGCCAGGGTTGGCCTGGATTTCGTCAGCAAGCGCCGGCGTGATGACGTCGCAATCCGAGTCGGAATTGAGGCCGACCGTCCCAAAGTCGACCACGATCGGCCCAGCCACCCCAGCTGCGCCGCGGTGGATGTGGGCACCGGTTGGCAAGTCGATGCCGCTGTAGGACAAGTCCCAACACACCTCAGCATCGGCAGCAGAATAGAAGTCGAATGAAATGGTCGCCGCCCCGGTCCCGTCCGGATCACCGGCATTCGGCACTTCGGCGGCGCCAGTCAGTCGGGCGGTGTATGGGGTTTCGGCGGCTTGCAAACCCTCCAAGGTTCCTTCCGTTCGTCGAGCGTTTCCGCTCTCTATCGTCGGCTCCGCGATCGCAACGATCACAGCTCCGGCGGCGAATACAGACATTGTTCGCTTGTCCATTTGAGGCCCCATCCCATCGAGTAGTTGACGATCATGGCGACCGGCAACGCGACCATAGATCGTTC
>JANONE010000403.1:0-8003 GCA_031420675.1 Ilumatobacteraceae bacterium
CGGGCCCCGCGGCCTGCGGGGTGGGCTCCGCCGACCGGACCTGGGGGGTGGACCCCTCGGGCCCACAGCCGGGCCATCGTTTGTGGGGGGTATTGGTCCCCTACTTCGTCACGAACCGCGACCAGACGTCGGACGGCCACGTGCCATCGCTACTCGGAGGGGCCGCTACCCTGAATGGTCATGCAGGTTTCAACGCAACTCGTGTTCATCGACGTCGAGGGCCACACCAGCCTCGCCGCCACCCTGTACCTGCCGGAGGGCGACGGCCCCTTCGCCGCGCTGCTGGAAGCGTTGCCGTACCGGATGAACGACATCACGTCGTCGTACGCGGCCAGCTATCAGCGCTTCGCCGAGGAAGGTGGGTTCGCCGTCTTGCGCGTTGATGTGCGCGGTACGGGTGCCTCGGAAGGCGTTGCCGAGGACGAGTACCCCGACATCGAGCGACGCGACCTGCGGGCCGCCATCGAGTGGCTTGCCGGGCAATCGTGGAGCAACGGCAAGGTGGGCATGTTCGGCACCTCCTACTCGGGCTGCAACTCGCTGCACATGGCGATGGAAGGCGTCCCGCAGCTCGGCGCCGTGGCGGCGATGTATGCCACTGACGACCGCTACACCGACGACGTGCACTACGCGGGTGGCGTGCTGCGCGCGATCGACCTGATCGACTACCCGCTCCACATGATCGCGATGAACGCGCTGCCGCCCACACCCGCGGTGTGGGACGCCAACAAGGAGAGCGACTGGGGTGACGAGTGGCGGCGGCGGATCCAGCAGAACGAGCCGTGGTTGTTGGAGTGGTTGCGCCATCCGAAGCCCGACGCGATGTGGCGGCGCGGTTCTGTGCGCCTGGGCCCGAAAGGTGAGGGCTACCGTCGAATGGCCTGCCCAGTCATGATCATCGCCGGGTGGGCAGACGGCTATCGCAACAACACGTTCCGCACGATCGACCATATGCCGGGTTGGCGACTGATCGCGGGCCCATGGAGTCACAAGGACCCATCGGTCGCCCGCCCTGGGCCGAACATCGACATGGATCGTGAGCTGATGCGGTTCTTCGACCAGCACCTGCGTGGCGGGCCGCGCGCAGCGCAGCGGCGCGGTCAGATCTTCGTCCGCCGGCCAACCCCGCCGCAACCCGACCTGTGGTTGCACGAGGGGCACTGGGTGGAGGTGGATGCATGGCCGCCGATGGAGCTCAAGGAGACGCCGCGCCGCGCCCGCGCCGACAACGACGAGATCGACGAAACCGACGTGCTCGGCGACGTGGGCGTGACCGCGTGGAACTCGTGCGCCGGCGCCTTGCCGTGGGGCCAGCCACAGGACCAGCGGCCCGACAACGCCCGCAGCATCACCTACGACTGGATGCACACCGAGGAGCTGATGATGTTCGGCAACAGCGAGGTGACCATGCAGGTTCGTTCGTCGGCGCCGGTGGGCCACGTGTCGGTCAAGCTGTGCGACATCGCGCCCGACGGCATGAGCACGCTAATCACCCGCGGCATGCTCGATCTGGCGCAGCGTGGCATGTGGCCCAGCGACCCGTTCGGCGACCTGGAGGCCGAGTCCCAGCCGATCGTGCCGGGCGAGTGGATGGATGTGAAGTTGGAGTTCGAGGCCACCACCTGGACGCTGCTTCCCGGCCACCGCATTCGCCTCGCGATCGCAGGCACCGACTGGCCCAACTGCTGGCCGCCGGCGCTGCCCTTCTCCCTCGGCGTACGCCGCAAGTCGGTGCGGCTGGTGCTGTGGACCGCGAAGTCGCTGCCCGCTGCCCGCGACGAGTTCGTACCCGGAAGCGGCCCGAGCGATCACGACGCCGACGGGGTCGAGTGGAGCTACGAGTACGACGTGCTCGGCCGCGAAACCCGCGTGCACACCCGCTACGGCGGCCCGTACAACGGCACGCACGGCACCGAGGTGGTCGACAGCTACGAGGGTTCGCTCGGCATCAGCACGATCGACCTGTCACAGGCGTGGGCGAAGGGTTGCTCGAAGTTCGACATGACCTTCGTCGTGCCGAGCGAGGGCGGCGCCGGCGGCGACACCACCACCACCGTCTGTTCGACTGCCGCAACGTTGCACGTGCGCAGCGATCGCGAGTGGTTCCACGTCGACATTGCATTGCGCGCCGAGCGCGACGGCGCACTGTTCGCCGAGCGCACCTGGACCGAACGCTTCCCGCGCCGGCCCTGACTTTTCGCGTCACTTCCTGGTGGCACGTCGGGCGGGAGCGCGCTCAGGGACGACGGCGACGAGGTGAGCCCGGCGGCGGCGGCGGTGAGGAGCGACCGTCGGTCTGCTGCGGCGGCCGTGGACCGTGCGGTGGTCGGCTGGCGGCGTGGCGGCCCGGGGTAGGCCGCCCGGTTCCCTTCGCGGGGGTGTTGCCCCGTCGCTTGGCAACGTTGGCGGCGATCCCGCGCCGCGCCCGCTGCGTCAGCGAAACCGGCAGCGGCTTGCCCGCACGCACCGCGCGCGAACCAATGAGGTAGGTCACCGCGGCGAAGGTGCCGATCAGCCCCACGACCAGGAACCCCGCCTGCCCGGGCAACGTGAAGAACACCGGCGGCAGGCATCCGAGCACCCACGCCAGCTGGAACCTCGTCTCGAAGCGAGCAAAGGCGCGGCCCTGGTTCGCGTCGGGCGCGTCGCGCTGCACGATCGAGTCGAACGCGAGCCGGCCAACGGCGGAACTGAAGTTGACGACGAAGGCCAACACGATGGCGGTGCCCAGCCCGCCGGTGAGCGCGGCAACGACCCCGGCGCCGCCGATCACGGCGAATGCGATCGTGAGCATCACCTCCTCACGGATCGAGCGCCGCAACCTCGGCGCCATCACGTTGCCCAGCATCGAACCCACGGCGGCCGCCGCCGCCGCCAGCCCGAGCTGCACCAGGCCGTACTCGGCGCGCAACCAGAACAGGAGATGAAAGGTCAGGAACCCCACGACGGCCCGGATGAACGCCATTCCGCCGGTGGCCAACACCATGCCTGCCGACCGCAGTTCGGCGCGCTCCTCCTGCCGAGCTGGGCCGGCGGCCACCACATCCTTCGGCAACCGCCGTGCCGCGGCGGTCGCTGCAACGAAGATTGCAGCACCGACGACCAACGCCACGGCCGGGCTGAGCTTGCCGATGCCGGCGAGCGGCGCGATGGAGAGCGCTCCGACGACGCCGGAGATCAGGCTCAACTTGGAGTTGGCCTCCACCAGTTCTTCTTCGCTGCGCACCACGCTGGGCACCAGCGCCGACTTCGACACGGCATAGGTCTTCTGCATCACCAATGCCCCGAACACCAGCGGATACAACAGCAGGTCGTTGACGTGGAACGCCATGATCACGTAGAGCAGAGCGCGGGCCACCGACGTGATCTGCATCACCATTCGCCGGCCGCCCGGAATGCGATCGACGGTCGGACCGATGGCCGGTGCGACCACCGCGAACGGAGCGACCGACACCAGCAAGTACAGCAACACCTTGTCGCGTTGGCCATCGGTGGCGGGACTGAACAAGACCGAACTGGCCAATGCGCCGTACATGGCCGCGTCGCCCATCGACATCAACGCGTGCGTGCGCGCCAGCCGACGAAACGGCGATTGCGACAGCACCGGGCCGCTGCGTTTCGGCCGACGAGAGCCCGGTTTCCCACCCGCACCGTGCCGCAGACGCGCACCGTCGCGGTTCACCGCGTCGGCCCGAACTCGCTCGCTGCTCACGACCGCATCGTAGGTGGCCGACGCGCAGCGGACGGGCCGTTCACACCTTCAGGCGCTCGTATTTGTAGCCCAGGCCACGGATTGTGACGATCCGGGTGGGGTTGGCCGAGTCGGCCTCCAGCTTGCCGCGTAGCCGCTTCACATGCACGTCGAGCGTCTTCGTGTCGCCGACGTAGTCACTGCCCCACACCCGGTCGATCAGTACGTCGCGCGACAGCACACGGCCGGCGTTCGCGAGCAGGAGGTGCAGCAGTTCGAACTCCTTGAGCGGCATCTGGACTTCGCTGCCGTCGATGAGCACCCGATGCTCGTCGGGGTCGAGACTGACGTCGCCGACCGTGATGGCGCCCTCGGAGAGCTCGGGGCCCTCGGGGCTCAGGGCACCCTGCCGGCGCATCACCGCACGCATGCGGGCAACGAGCTCGCGCATGCGATACGGCTTGGTCACGTAGTCGTCGGCACCCACTTCAAGGCCCACCACGGTGTCGATCTCGGCGCCCTTGGCGGTGACCATGATGATCGGTACCTGGCTGCGCTTGCGCAGCTGGCGGCACACGTCGATGCCGCTGATCTTGGGCAGCATCACATCGAGCAGCACCACATCGGGTTGCACGATGTCGAACCTTGCCAACGCCTCGGCGCCGTCGACGGCAACCTCCACCCGGAAGCCCTCCCGGGTGAGGCCCACCATCAGGGCCTCGACATAGCTGGTCTCGTCCTCGACGACGAGGACCGTCTGTGCGTTCGTGTTCGCCATCTTCAGTGTCCTTCTCCCATAGGGATGCGCAAGGTGAAGGTGGACCCTTCCCCTTCTCGCGAGCGCACGGTGACGTCGCCACCGTGGTTGGTTGCGACGTGACGAACGATCGCCAGGCCAAGGCCGGTCCCACCGGTGTCGCGACTACGCGCGCGATCGACTCGGTAGAACCGTTCGAAGACGCGGTCGAGGTCGCGACTGGGAATTCCGATGCCTTCGTCGGCCACTTCCAGCTCGACGAAGCCATCCGTCCGACGCGACGAAACGGTGACCACCCCACCCGAGTTGCTGTACTTCACCGCGTTGTCGATCAGATTGCTCACAGCCGACACCATCTGCAGGCGATCGCCTTCCACCGTTTCGGTGGCGACGAACTTCACCACCAATCGAACGCCGACCGTCTCAGCGATCAGTCGGTGTCGGGCGACGGCCTCGCCGATCACCGCCGAGACATCGACCACTTCGCGATCACCTGGCCCACCGAGCTCGATCCGGGACAGCTCGAGCAGGTCGTCGATGGTGCCCGAAGCCCGATGGGCTTCCTCCACCATCTTGAGCGCGAGGTGGCGATTCACAGCGATGTCGTCGTTGTCGGCCAACGCCTCGGCAAGGAGTGCCAATGCTCCCACTGGCGTCTTCAGCTCGTGGCTGATGTTGGACACGAAGTCGGTGCGCACGGCGTCGACCCGGGCACGATCGCTGAGGTCATCGATCACCACCAGGGCCCCACCATTGGCCAGCGGGATGCCCCGAACCAGCAGCACCTGTTGCGGCGGCCCGAACAGGGTCAGCCGCTGCTCCCCGGCCTGGCCCGCGACGGCAGCGGCCAGGAGCCGTTCGACCGCTTCCTCGACCAGCAGTTCGACATGGCCACCGACGGACGCAGCTCGCGTTCGTAGCAGCTGCTTGCCCTGCTCGTCGGCCAACACGATGCCGACAGGTACGGCGTCGAGCCCCGCTCGCAGGCGTTCGATCTCGGCCACAGCGGCCAGGCGCGCTAGGCGCTCCTGCTCGAGATCTCGACGCAGTTGCTCGGTCTCGCCACGGCCGAACCAGCTCACTTTTCCCCGGCGGTCGGGTCACTTGCAACGGTTGTGGTGGGCGGAGGTACGTCGACGTCGACCTTGGAGCGTTCCGCCCTCTTGTGGTCGGGCACCCAGCCAGTTACCACGAAGCGGACGCGCTCGGCGATGTTGACGGCGTGGTCGCCGATGCGCTCGTAGAAGCGGGCGACGATGGCGAGCTGTACCGCGACCTGCATGTCGATGCGACCGGCTGCCTGGCTCTCGAAGATGGCCTGGATGAACTGCTTCTGCAGTGCATCGAGATACGCATCCATGTCGTTGAGCGCGGCTGCCTTGGCAGCGTCGTTCTCCACGAACGCCTCGATGGCTGCGGAGTACAGTTGCTGGGCCTGCTCGCCCATGCGGTTGATGATGCCGCGTAGCTTGGGGTCGAGGTCGTGTCCGTAGATGCGGCGCGCGGCCTTGCAGATGTTGCGCACCAGATCACCACTGCGCTCGACCTCGGCGATCATCTTCAACAACGCAATGACTTGGCGCAGTTCGGTGGCCACCGGCGACTGCAGGGCGAGGATGCGGAGGCACTGCTCCTCCAGTTCGACTGCGCGTTCGTCGATCGCCTCGTCGCCACGGATGATGTACTCGGCACCTTCCAGGTCGCCGTCGAGAAGCACTGCGGTGGCCCGCGGGATCAGCTCGGCGACCAATGCGGCCAGACGGGCCAGTTCCGAGCGGGCTTGCTCGAGTTCGTGGTGGTATGTCTTGCGCAGCTCGTCCATCAGCCGAACCTCCCCGATACGTAGGCCTCGGTGCGTTCGTCGGCCGGTTTGGAGAAGATCGACGTCGTCTTGTCGTACTCTACGAGAACCCCGGTGCGGCGGTCGCTCTCGCTGTTCATCTCGGTGGTGAAGAACGCAGTGCGATCGCTGACGCGACCTGCCTGTTGCATGTTGTGCGTCACAATGATGATCGTGTACTGGCTCTTGATCTCCTGCATCAGGTCTTCGATGCGAGCAGTGGCGACCGGGTCGAGCGACGAGCACGGTTCGTCCATCAGTAGTACCTCCGGCTCGACTGCGATCGCGCGGGCGATGCAGAGCCGTTGCTGCTGACCGCCGGAAAGCCCGAGGCCGCTGGCCTTGAGCCGATCCTTCACCTCGTCCCACAGCGCTGCGCCCTTCAACGCCTTCTCGACGAGGTCGTCGAGCACCGCCTTCTTGCGCAGACCATTGACTCGCGGGCCGTAGGCGACGTTGTCGTAGATGCTCTTCGGGAACGGGTTGGGCTTTTGGAAGACCATGCCGATTCGACGACGAACCTCGGCCGGGTCGACGCCCTTCTCGTACATGTTCAAGCCGTGGTACTCGACGACTCCCTCCACGCGGGCACCTTCGATGAGGTCGTTCATCCGGTTGAAGCAGCGCAGCACGGTTGACTTGCCACATCCTGATGGACCGATGAAAGCGGTGATCTCGTGCCGGTGGATCTCGATGCTCACATCGCGCACCGCGCGGAACTGTCCATAGAACACGGCAAGGTCGCGCGTCTCGAAAACAGCTTTCGGGGTTTCGGCGCTCACATCCGAGATCGTAGAGTTCACATGCACTTGCGGCCTCACGCGCATCTCGTTGGCGGTGGACATGTCTTGCTCCTCCATCGCGTCACCACCGACGCTGGAACTTGTTGCGGATGAGGATGGCGATGCCGTTGAGCGCCAGGACGAGGACCATCAGCATGATGATCGCGGCAGCCGCGATCTCGCGGAGCTCGGCTTTAGGGTTGATCGCGTAGCTGTAGATCAGGAGCGGCACGGTCGTGTAGCGATCGTCCAGCGACGTCGGGTTCTTGGTGAGGAAGGTGAGGCCGCCGAGCAGCAGTAGCGGGGCAGTCTCACCGATCGCCCGGCTCACCGCCAGAATCGACCCTGTGGCGATGCCGGGTGTCGCCGAGGGCAGCACCTGCTTGCGCACCGTCTGCCACTTGGTAGCACCGAGGGCGAGCGAACCCGAGCGCAGGGAGGGCGGCACCGCCCGGATGGCCTCGCGCGATGCGATGATCACCGTCGGGAGCACCAGCAGCGCAAGGATGAGCCCGGCGGTCTTCACGGTGGGTCCCCAGCCGAGCGGCCCACGAGCGATGAACGCGAGGCCGACGATGCCGTACACGATCGACGGTACCGCGGCCAGGTTCTGGATGTTCACATCGAGCACCCGGTTGTACCAGCGCTTCTTGTGAGCGAACTCCTCCAAGTACAGCGCGGTTGCGATCCCGACGGGAATGGCGAGCCCGGCGCAGAATGCCGTCACGAGCAGGGTGCCAAAGATGCCCGACTGGATGCCTGCCCGTTTCGGCCGTTCGCTGGGCTGGTTCTCGACGATGTTCCAGCCGATGGCACCCCTGCCATCGAGCCAGGTACGCCACAGCAACAGTGCCAACGCACCAAGCGCAATTCCGATGGCGGCGTAGAGCAGGACACGAAACGTTCCGTCGAAGATTCGCTTCGGCGCTGCCA
>JANONE010000404.1:0-17598 GCA_031420675.1 Ilumatobacteraceae bacterium
GGCAGTTCCGCAGAGGGCAACCCGCCGAGCGCCGGTGGCACCCGTAGCGGCAGCAGCCGGGCAGGTGGCAGCCGGGCAGGCGGCACCCGGTCGGCGAGCAACCGCGGTGTCACTGGCGCCCGGCAGTACGCCTCGCGCGGAGCCGGCCGAACCGGCCGCATCGCCGCCCCCGGCGACGAACGCAACAGGCCGGTCGACAAGCCACTCGGTGGCGAGCAGGTGGAGGGTCGTCAGGCTGTCCGTGAACTGCTGCTGGCCGGCAAGCGCAGGGTGCACGAGGTGTGGGTATCGGTCGAGCTCGATGCCGAGGGCAACACCAATGAGGTGATCGGCGACATCGTCGACATCGCCACCACCATGCGCGTCACCGTCACCAAAGTGGCCCGCAAGCGGCTCGATGAACAAGCTCGCAGCGAGGCGCCACAGGGTGTGCTCGCCTTCGCCGCGCCCTTGCAGGAAACGGAACTGGCCACACTGCTGGTACGTAAGGGCACCAAGCAGCCCTTTCTCGTCGCTGTCGATGGGGTCACCGACCCGGGCAACCTGGGCGCACTGCTGCGCTGTTGCGACGGTGCGGGCGTGCAGGGTGTCGTGCTGCCTCGCCACCGCGCGGTTCACGTCACGCCCACGGTGGCGAAGGCCGCCGCCGGTGCAGTCGAGCACGTGCCGATGGCCGTGGTCGGTGGCCTCCCGGCCGCGTTGGCCAGGATCAAGGAAGCCGGTATCTGGGTCGTGGGCCTCGACGACGCAGCCGACCGCACCCTGTTCGAGATCGGCGACCTGGCCGTCGAAGGCGTGTGCCTGGTGCTCGGTGCCGAAGGCGCCGGCCTCTCGCGGCTCGTGCGCGAACGCTGCGACATGATCGTGAGCATCCCCATGCTCGGTCGGCTCAGCTCGCTCAACGTCAGCGCCGCCGCCGCGCTGGCCACCTACGAAGTCGCCCGCCACCGCGCCGTCTGAACCTGGTGAAGAACGTGGGGCAGCAGCTACCGCGGCGCGGCCGCGGTGGAGCTGACGTTGTGGGCGATCTGCCTGCTGCACAGCAAGACGAGGTTGGCGATCACGATTCACCCAGTGCCGACGTCGCGTCGCGGATGGAAACCGGCAACCCGAATCAGCCGGTGTCGACGGTGGCCGGATCGATCGACGTCGCCGTTGGATCGATGACGGCCAGCGGCACGGACGTCGTGGTGGTGGTCGTGGTGGTGGTGGGGGTCGCTCCTGTCGCCTGGCGGCAGGTCACCTTGACGAGTTCCTGCTGACCGAAGCTGAACGTGGACGTGGCCTCGGTGCCGTAGGTGCTGATGAAGTCGCTCAGCGAGGCACTGGATTCCGGACACGAGCGTTCCACCTTCGACGCGTGCCGCACCACCCAGCCATTGGCCAGGCGCACCCAACCGCCATCCATGAGCTTGGTCACTGCCGGCAACTGCACGGCCGCACCCGGAAAGCCGGGCACGATCGAGAACCACAGCACACCATCGCCCAGCAGATCCGCCGCCACCGTGCACTGCGCCAGCTCGGTGAGACGCGGGCAGTGCAACTCGCCAGCGGTGCCGGCCTTGACGAGCATCGTGCGCGTGCCATCGAGGATCAACGCCAGATCGGTGGTGGTCCTGCCGTCGACGATGTCGAAGTCGGGGGGCGGCTGCACGGCGTACACCCAGGAGATGAGGTCAATCGTGCGCTCAGCGCTCGCCTTGCCCAGGTCACCGTCGCCGGTGTCGGCCTTCGAATCGCGGCTGCGGGCGAAGGTCGTGACCGCGAGTGCGAGCCCGCCGAGCGCGAGCAAGGCAATCCAGAAACGAAGGGTGAGGAACTGCCGCACAGCGCGCAGCGTAGGTCAGCCGGCGGCGCGAGCAGCTGCAGCAACCTGGGCCGCCTGCCGGGCGGCAACACCGACGACGGCGAGCACGTCGTCGGTATGGGCCAAGCCCACGAACAGTGCCTCGTAGGCGCCGGGTGCAAGAGCCACACCCTCGGCGAGCATGGCGTGGAAGAAGGCGCGATACACGGCTTCGTCGGTGCTCTTCGCTTCCTGGAAGTTGGTGGGCGACAAGCCGGACCCGAAGTACATACCGACCAAGGTGCCCACCACCGGGAAGGTGGCCGGCAGGCCGGCAGCCGCACACGAGTCGGCGAGCAGGCTCGACAGACACGCAGCACGGGCACGCAACAGCTCGTACACCGCAGGCGTCAGCTCGGCCAGCGCGGCGCGGCCGGCGGCAGTGGCCAATGGGTTGCCGGCCAGCGTGCCCGCGTGGAACACCGGGCCCAGCGGCGACAGGGTCTCCATGATGTCGCGGCGCCCGCCGACAGCACCGATGGGCAGACCGCCACCGATGACCTTGCCGAAGGTGGTCAGGTCGGCGCGCACACCGAACTGCTCCTGTGCACCGCCGGTACCGAGGCGAAAGCCGGTGATGACCTCGTCGAACACCAGCAGCGCGCCGACGCGATCGCATTCGGCGCGCAGGCCCTCGAGGAAGCCCGCTGCAGGAGCGACGACACCCATGTTCGCGGCCACCGGCTCCACGAACACCGCAGCAACTTGCTCGTCGAGCTGCGGCACCACGTTGTATGGCACCACCAACGTGTTGGCCACCGCGCCGGCGGGTACACCGGCGGTTCCCGCCAAGCCGAGCGTGGCCACGCCGCTGCCGCCGGCGGCGAGCAGGGCATCGGTCGCACCGTGAAAGTTTCCGTGGAAGATCACGATGCGGTCGCGACCGGTGAACCCGCGAGCCAGGCGCACCGCAGTGCTGGTGGCCTCGGTGCCGGAGTTCATCAGGCGCACGCGCTCGCAGCTGGGAACCCGCCGGCTGATCTCCTCCGCCAGCAGCAGTTCGCCAGGCGTGGGCGCGCCGTACGAGGTGCCGCCAGCGGCGGCAGCACCGATGGCCGCGGTGACCGCCGGGTGGGCGTGGCCGAGGATGATGGCCCCATAGCTCTGCACCAGGTCGATGTAGCGCGTGCCCTCGACGTCGTACACGTAGGGGCCTTCGGCGCGCTCGACGATGTAGGGCGTGCCACCGACCGCCTTGAAGGCACGGATGCTGCTGTTGACGCCACCGGGGATGACGGCGCAGGAGCGGGCGAACAGCTCGGCGTTGGAGCGGGGTAGGCCCAGCGGCAAGTCGTTCAGCGGCACGTCGTTCAGCGGCAAGTCGTTCAGCGGCACGGCGTTCACGATGTGATGCTTCCGGCCGCCGCTTCGGCGTACCAGCGCGTGAGATAGGTGAGGATGACGTCGGCGCCTGCGCGGCGGATGGCTGTCAACTGCTCGGTGGCCACGGCATCGTGGTCGATCCAGCCGTTGGCCGCGGCGGCCTTCAGCATCGCGTACTCGCCGCTGACGTGGTACGCCGCAACCGGCACAGCGACCGCGGCCTTCACCGCCGCGATGATGTCGAGGTAGCTGAGCGCCGGCTTGACCATCACCATGTCGGCACCCTGCGCAATGTCGGCGCGCACCTCCACCAGCGCCTCGCGGGCGTTGCGCCAGTCCTGCTGGTAGGCCTTGCGATCACCACCACCGACGATGGCGCAATCCACGGCGTCGCGGAACGGCCCGTACAGGCCGCTGGCGTACTTCGCCGAGTAGGCGAGAATGGCCGTGTTGCAATGGCCGGCGCCATCGAGAGCGGCTCGGATCGCGCCAACCTGGCCATCCATCATCCCGCTGGGAGCCACCACGTGGGCACCGGCGTCGGCCTGCGCGATCGCGATGCGCCCGTAGATCTCGAGCGTCGCGTCGTTGTCCACCGAGGTGTGCGGGTCGCCCGGCGGGCCGTCGAGCACACCGCAGTGCCCGTGTGAGGTGTACTCGTCGACGCAAAGGTCGGCCATCAGCACCATTCGATCACCTACGTCAGCGGCCAGATCGCTCAATGCCAACTGCACGATTCCCCGAGGGTCGAAGGCTTGCGAGCCGATGGCGTCCTTCGTCGACGGAACCCCGAAGATGACGACTGCACGCACCCCGAGATCGGCCAACTGGCCCACTTCCTCGCGAAGGCTGGCGCGGGTGTGTTGCACCAGACCGGGGAGCGATGCAATCGGCTGCGGCTCGTCGATGCCCTCCCGCACGAACAGCGGGGCCACAAGGTGGCGAACGTCGAGCTGCGTTTCGGCGACGAGGTCGCGCATTGCCGACGAGCTACGCAACCGTCGTGGCCGCGAGGCTGGAAATGAACCGGTCACGGTGGCATCGTATTCGGTGACGCAGGTGAATTCTCGGTGAGTGACCAGAGCAGATCCATCTCGCCCCCCACATACGACGCGATTCGCTCAGGTGTACGAGTCGTCGCGCCGATGACATCGGGTGATGGAAGCGCGCAACGAACGCAGCGATGGCAGCACCGACACGCTGGCCACCCTGGAACAGCGGGCCATCGACGCGCGCCACGTCGGCGACTTCGAACGCGCAGCGGATCTGTTCGCGCAAGCGGCCGGCCATGCCGCCGAGCTCCAGACGCAGCTCAACCTACAGATCCGGCAGGCGTGCTGCCTGCTCGCGGTGGAGCGCTACGAGGAAGCTGCGGCGTTGGCAGGAGTGGTCGCCCAGCAGGCACGGACGGAGGGTCATCTGCCCGAACTGGCCGATGCCCTGGGCGTGATCGTCGATCACCACACTCGCGCCGACCGCCTCGCCGAAGCCGCACACATCCTCTCGGAAGCCGTGTACATCCTCGATCGGCTGCCCAACGAGGCGGGCAACTACCAGGTGATGCACAACATGGCGGCCACCTATGCCAACTGCGGCTTCGTCGACGCTGCATTGGAGCTGTACGACCGGGCGTTGCGCCTGGCCGAGACCGACATGGATCGTCAGTTCGCCTACGCCAACATGTCCAGCGCCTTTCACTTTGCCGCGCAGCGCGAACCGAACCCCGAGGAACGCAACCGGCTGGCGCACGATGGCCTGTACGCCGCGACCGCGGCGCTCGATCCCGAAGGTGGCAGCGAGGTGCTCGCGATGGGCACAGCGATGGCCCACCGATCGATGTTGCTCGCCGAGATCGGCCACTACCAGGGCGCCCTCGACGACGCCCGCGCTGCCCGAAGCATCACCACCGAGCACGGCATGCGCGCGGAGCAGGTAATCGCGATGTCGGGCGAGGCGATGGCGTTGTGGGGTAGCAGCCAGAACACCGACGTCCTCGACCTGATCACCGAGACGCTGGCGCT
This sequence comes from Ilumatobacteraceae bacterium, assembly GCA_031420675.1. GTDB lineage: Bacteria > Actinomycetota > Acidimicrobiia > Acidimicrobiales > Ilumatobacteraceae > UBA668. The sequence goes on from JANONE010000404.1 coordinate 5,191, forward strand.
CGCCGCCGAACTGGGCTTCACCGACTACCTCGACCCTCTGCTGAAGATCGAGGTGGAGGTGCTCTGGAAGCTGGGTCGCGTGGAGGCGGCACGCGCTGCTCTGGAACGCAACCTGCACGATGCCAATCACCGCCTGTACGAGGAGCGGTCCGCCCGCTGGGAACACGTGCGCCTGGGCGTCGAGCACCTGCGCATGGAAGCACTCAGCGAGAGCGATCCACTGACTGGGCTCCCCAACCGACGCCACCTCGCGCACTTGCTGCCGGAGGTGTTGGAGGTGCACGCACCGGTGTGCGTCGGCGTCATCGACCTCGACGGCTTCAAGCAGGTGAACGACGAGTACGGATACCTCGAGGGCGACGGCGTGCTGCAGGAAGTCGCTGGTCTCCTGGAACGCGTGTGCCGACGTGGTGACAGCGTGGTCCGTCTCGGCGGCGACGAGTTCGTGATGGTGCTGGGCAGCACCTCGCCCGGCGATGCCCGCGTCGTCTTCGAGCGGGTCCGGCAATTGATCGCCAACCGCACCTGGCACGGCGTTCCTAGCTCGGTGAGGCTCACCGCCTCCGTGGGTGTCTCCGTGGGCAGCGGCCCGGCTGACTCCAGCCGGGTCCTGGCCGCTGCCACCACCGCCCTGCAGCACGCCAAGAGGTCAGGTCGCGACCGCATCGCGTTTCGATGACGGTACCGCGCCTGCACGATCGCCTGCTTCGCTGACGCGTGCGGGAACGGTCCGGCCGGTAGCGTCTGCGACGATGGCAGCTCAGGCTTGGTTCTCACGTGGTGACGTCGAGGTCACCCCCGGCGCCGTGGCGGTGTTGCAGCTGACGGTGGTCAACCTCGGCGACACCACCGACACGTTCGTGCTCACCCCGGCCGGCATGGCGGCGGCGTGGACGACCGTCAACCCGGCCACGGTGACGCTCTTCGGTGGCACGCAGCAATCCGTCGACATCGACGTCTTCCCGCCGTTGTTGCCCAGCACCACCGCCGGCCCGACGTCACTCTCCATTCGCGTCGTACCGCAGAGCGACCCCGACGACGTCCGCAGCGCCGAGACCACGCTGAACATCGCCACCAGCTTCGACCGCCGCCTCGATGTGTTGCAGCCCGCCCTGCGGGGCCGCCGTAGTGCCACCTTCGAGATGATGCTGGAGAACCGCGGGAACACGCTCGCCAGTTGTCGCTTGCACCTCATCGACCCGTCTGGCCGCGTGGAGGCCGAGTTCGATCCACCCGCCGCCGGAGTGGAGCCTGGCGCCAGCACGCTCATCCGCATGAAGGTGCGTACCAAGGGCCTGCAGTGGGAGCGCCGAGCACGCACGGTGCCGTTCCGCATCGACGCCGACCAACCAGGGAGCCCTACCGCCACGGGTGTTGCCACGTTCGTGCAAACGCCGATCGTGCCCGAGCATCTCGTCGGTCGCCTGGTCGCGTTCGGCACCGCCGCCGCAATCGGTCTCGTCGCCTGGTTCGGTGTGGTCAAGCCTGCCATCCGCGACGCCGCCGACGAGGCGGTCGCGAACGCGGTGCCGGCGTCCACGACCACACTCCAATCCACGATCGGCTCACTGACTGGCGCGACGGTCGATTCCTCGCTGCCGGAGAATGATCCGGGCGACATCGTCAACTTCCAGTTACCGGTGGCAGTGAACCCCGGCGAGACCGACGCCAATCGGTACACCGTGCCTGCGGGCAAACGGCTGCAGATCACCGACCTCATCGTGCAAAACCCCAACCTCGACCAAGGCAGCCTGGCCATCCAACGTGATGCTGTCACGCTGTTCACCTATCGCCTCGACGAGCAGTACGGCGACGTCAGCGTGCCGCTGGTGACACCGCTCGAACTGCTGGCCGGGGAGCAACTGGTGATCACCGTCACCTGCAACGGTCTCAGCGATCCGACGCTCACGACCTGTTCGCAGAACGTGTTCGTCAGCGGCGTGCTGCTGCCCGCCTGAGCAACCGGCCGCACGATGCTGCGGCTACGGCCTGTTCAGCGACCGGGCCAGTTGGCCGAGTTCGGGCCGCGGCCCTGAGTTCTGCCCACCACCAACACGTCGGCACTGGCGACCTCGCCATCGCTGGTCTGGGCGACCAGCGTGCGAGGGCCACCCCGCGCGGTGGGGCGCACCACGAACGTGGCCTCCAGCAGCCCGTAGATGTTGGTCATGACGGTGGTGGACGCGCCACCGCCGTCGGCCCACGAGATGGTGACAGCGACGTTGGGACCGAAGCCGGCCCCGGCCAACGCGACGCGACTACCGGCGACGATGGTGGTGTCGCCGGCCGCCAGCTTGGGCTCGTAGTGCGCATCGCCGCTGACGAGGATGGTGGCGTACACACCGTCGGTGGTGCTGGCCACGATGGTGGCCGTCCGGCGGCCGCCCATGGTCGGGGCGAAGATGACCTGCAGATCGCACGACAGCCCAGCGTCGAGGTTGTTGAGCGAGCACTGGTCGAGGTTGATCTGGAAGTCGAGCGGGTTCGAGCCTTCGATCCGCAGCTTGTTGAGCTGCACCGGGTTGAACGCAACGTTGGTGAGCGAGAAGGACACAGGTTCGCCGCGGGTGCCTACCACCAGTGAGCCGCCGTAGCCGCCGCCGGGCGCAGGCGACAGTGCGGGGTCGCCGCCGCGGCCGGTGAGCTCGGCGGTGATCGAGACGGCATCGAAGCCCGCTTCGCTGACCGTCAGCGTGCCGGTGACGTCGCCGCTGACGCTGGGCATCAGCATCAGATAAACCGTGCACGTGCCCCCGGGCGGCACCGCTGCGGCCGCGGGGTCGGCACAGCTGCCGCCGCTGATGAGGAAGTCGGGGTTCGAGACTTCCACCAGCGCCGGCACGAACGACGACGGGCCGCGGTTGTTGAGCACGAGGAACCACTCGGGGCCGGGGAACAGCACTGCCACGGTGCCGACATCGAGGTTGGCCAGCTGGAGCGTGGGCGGGTGATCGACGATGGCGACCTGGCGACCATCGATGGCCGGATTGCCGTACGCGGCGCCTGCCAGCGTGTCGAACACGACCACGCGACCGGTGGCCGAGACCTTCGGGTGCGAGTTCGCCGCCGGCGCAGGATTGACGCCATCGGCGAGCACCGAGACACGATCGATGGCGCCGGTGGAGGGCACGAAGAGCACGATGTCGCCGTCGTCGTGGCCGCCGGCAGCACTGCTGCGGGTCGCGAACAGGTTGGTGGCACGCGAAACGTAGAGCAGCTCGTCGCCGTTGTGGTTCAGGGTCGGCTGCATCGCGCCGGTGTCGGCGGCGATCGGCGCCGCCGCTGGGTCGGCACCGGCGTTGGGGTCGGTGCCCTGGCGGCTGGCCAGCTGCACCGAGCCATCGGTTCGGTCGAAGAGGTACACCTGCGGAGCACATGCAGGGTTGCAGGCGGGCATGACAGCACCCGCCACCAGGCTGGTGGTGGTGGAGACGAAGGCGATGTGCTCGCCGTTGCCCGAGACAGCGGGACTGAACGAATCGCCGTTGTCGCCGTTGAGCGCTGTCGAGAGGCGACGTACGTTGGTGTTGCGGTCGGGGTTGCTGCGATCCCACACGTAGACGTTGGAGACAGCGAACCCGCCCGGCTCGGGACCCTTGCCCCAGTCGGCCACCACCGACGCCGAGTTGGCATCGGAGGTGAAGGCCAGCACCGAACCGTCGGCGCTGATCGCCGGTTCGCGCAGCCCGACGTAGCGGAACGTGCTGTCAGGTGCACTGCCCGGCGTGCCGGCCACTGGTGTCGAGTGGCCGGTGTCGCCGACGGCGACGGTGAGATCCACGACCACGACGCCGGTGAGATCAGGGGCGACGGGGCTGAACTCGGCCGTGTAGGCGATGACGCTGCCTTCGCCCGACACAGCGGGCGGGTACAACGGGCTGGCGTTGTCGCCGGCGGAGGCATCGAACCCGCTCCCTCGTGAAGCCGAGACGAGCTCCCAGTCGCCGAGCCGCCCGCCGCATTCCGGCAGCAACAGTCGATAGACATCCCATCGCGAGCCTTGATCGTCGTCGCGGAAGAGGTCGAAGGCCAGTTGGGTGACGACCGTGACGGAGCATCCGTCGGGGCTGATCACCGGCCACACCGAGTCGCCCGCACGGATGTCGGGCGATTGACCGGTGAGCTCGACCACCGACCCGTCGGCGCGATCCTTCAACCAGGTCGTGCTGGTGCGCTCATCGCCCGCAGCCGACGGCGGGCCGGTGTACGCCACGAGACGGCCGTCGGCGGATACGGTCGGCGTCTGCGAGGACACGTTCTCGACCGCAGCAGCCGGCAGCAGGAGCCCGCTCTGCGGCGCGCCGCGAGCAGCGGCCACCTGGGTGAAACCCAAGGCCGCAAGCACCGCGGCTGCGCCTCCGAGGAGGACCCAGCGCCAAGTCGCCGATGTGCGTTGCATGGTTTGCCTTCGAAACTTCGCCCGTCCTGAATCAAACTTGTGGGGAATTCTACTCGGTTCCGGAGAGGTGCCGTTCCAGCCCAGTCACCAATCCCGACAGTGAGTGATCGGCTACAACGAGCGCAACCTTGAGGCCGGCGTGCCCGGCCGCGTCAGCGGTCTGCGGGCCGATGGCGACGACGATCGGCGGGCTGCTGTCGCCGAACACCGCAACCCACGCCCGAGCAGCCGAACCACTGGCGAACAACACGGCGTCGGCCGCCAACGCGGCCAGCTGCTCGCCGGCAGTCGGGTGCGCCGGAACACTGCGATATGCGGCCAGCGCAGTCACCTGCCAGCCCTTCTCGACCAGGCCTGCCACCAGCGTCGGCTCTGCGTCGCGGGCCTGGACGACCAGCACCCGGCCGGTGCCGACGGGGAACTCGGCGAGCAGGCCGGCCGCACGCTGGTGGGCCGGCACGAGAGTGACCGCGATGCCCGCGGCGTTCAGGGCAGCAGCGGTGGAGGCACCGACGGCCGCCACCTTCGGCGGCGCCGCGCTACCGTGAGCGCCGACGTAATGCAGTGCACCATTGGGAGAAGTGACCACCAGCCAGTCGTACGCAGCCGGGTTTGCTGCCGCGAGGAGCGCCGCCTGTTCCGGGTCGGTGACGATCTCGATCAGCGGCACCACGACAGGAACGGCTCCCGCCGCTCTCAGCAGGTTCGCCAGCTCGTCCGCCTGGTCTGCGGATCGAGTGACCACCACGCGGCGCCCGGCAAGTGCACCCATCGGCGTCCCGTCAACCCAGTTCGGTCCGCAGCGAGCGCGCCAGTGCGGCGGCCTGCGCCAGTCGCTCTGCGGGCGCGCCGTGCACCGTGATCGATTTCATCACGTGGAGGTCCGACGAAGGGTCGGCAAGAAAGCCGGTGAGGTGGTCACCATCGGCATGGGCGGCGACGGGCAGCGAGCAGCCGGTGCCGAGTTCGGCGAGAAACGCGCGCTCCAACTGCACGGCAGCACGAGTGGCCGGGTGATCGACGGCGCCGAGGAGCGCTGCCACGTCCGGATCGCCGGCCCTACACTCCACGGCCACACAACCTTGGCCGGGGGCCGGCACGAACCGATCGACGGACAGCACTTCGGCGATGCGATCGGTGAGATCGAGGATCTGCATCGCGGCGACGGCCATCACGAGCGCACCACCATCGGGCACCTTGGTGAGCCGGGTGTGGATGTTGCCGCGCAACTCCACGAACTGCAGATCGGGTCGCACGATTGTGAGCTGAGCCCGGCGGCGCACCGAGCCGGTGGCCACGGTGGCACCGTCAGGCAGGTCGCGCAGGGCAGCGCCCACGAGCGCGTCACGAGGGTCGCGACGTTCGCAGAAGGCGGCCAGCTGCAAGCCGTCGGCTTCCACCGAGGGCAGATCTTTGGCGCTGTGGACGGCAAGGTCGGCGTGCCCCTGCAACACCGCCCGCTGCACTTCCTTCACGAACACGCCCTGCCCGCCGATCGTGTGCAAAGCAACGTCGGTGCGCTGATCGCCGAGCGTCTCCACGAACACGAGATGCACGGTGAGCGCGTCGTGTGCGGCCATCAGTGCCTCGGCAACGGCCGTTGCCTGGGCGGTGGCCTGGGCGCTGCCGCGGGTTGCCAACCGCAGCGTGCGGCCGGGGTGTGCGGCCATCAGCCGATGTCGAAGAGGTCGCGCACGGCAGCGGCGTTGCGCTCGCCCTGCGGGGTGCCGACGTCGTCCTTCAGCCGTACCGACAGCTGATGCAAGAGCTTGGCGACGATGCCCTTGGTGACGGCCTCGACCGCTTCCCGCTGCGCGGGTTCGAGCGAGGCAAGCCGGTTGGAGAACCGCTCGAGCTCGGCGACGCGCACGTTGTCTGCCTTCTCGTGCAGCTGAGCCACGAGCGGCGCCGCTTGGCGGGCCGTGGCCTCCATCGCGAAGCGTTCGACTTCTTCACCGACGATGCCGCGCACCTTGTCGGCCTCCGCTGCACGCAGCGCCACGCCACGAGCCGCCCAATCGCGCAAGTGATCGAGGTTCAGCAGCGTCACGTTGTGGGCTTGTTCGACGTCGGCAGCGACATCGCGCGGTACTGCGATGTCGACCACGAGCAGTGGGGCGGTGGTCCCCTGGCGGGCGGCCACGACCAGCTCGTGATCGATGATGATGGAGCCGGCACCCGTGCACGTGAGCAACACGTCGGCGTCGCGGAGCGCGGCACCGAGCTGGCTGAACGGCACGATGTTGGCGCCCACGCGGTGGGCGAGCCGCGCCGCCCTGGTTTCGGTGCGGTTGATGACGGTGATGTCGGTGGCCCCGGCGCCCACCAGCGCCACGGCAATGCCTTCGCCCATCTCGCCGGCGCCGACCACAAGCACCCGGCGGCCGGCGATGCTGCCGAGCCGTTCGTTGGCCATCTCGACTGCTGCATGGCTGACCGAGGCGGTGTGCTTCCCGATCGAGGTTTCGGTGCGAGCCCGCTTGCCCGTCTCGATGGCGTGACGGAACAGCAGGTTCAGGGTCGCCTTGGCGCCGCCTTCCGCCTGTGCGATTTCCCACGCGCCGCGCACCTGGCCGAGGATCTCGCTCTCGCCGAGGACCGCCGAATCGAGCCCGGCAGCGACCTCGAACAGGTGCGCGACCGCAGCGTCGTCGTGTTGGCTGTACAGATGAGGGTGCAGTTCGTCGGGCTGCATGCCGCCGAGCTCGCAGAAGAAGTCGCGAATGTCGGCGTAGGCGCCGTGGAAGCGCTCGGCCACGGCGAACACCTCCGTGCGGTTGCACGTGCTGAGCACCGCGGCCTCGCGGATGTTGGCTCGGCTGACAAGACCGCTGATGGCCTTGCCGAGTTTGTCGCCCGATACCGAGACGCGTTCGAGCAGATCGATGGGAGCCGTGCGGTGATTGACACCGATGACAACGATGCTCATGCCGACGCCAACTCTACGCCGTTGCCGACCGGCTCGGGTCACCGGGCACGACGTGGATGGACCCACCGGCGCGACGTTGCTCGTAATAGCTGAGGATCTGCAGTTCAACCGCCAGGTCGACCTTGCGTACCTCGATGGAACGCGGCACCGAGAGCACGATGGGCGCGAAGTTGAGGATGCTGGTGACGCCGGCCTTCACCAGGCGGTCGGCCGCATCCTGGGCATTGGCACCAGGCGTCGCGACCACGCCGATGTTCACACGCTTGGTCTGCACGATCTGGGGCAGTTCATCGATGTGACGCACGCGCACCCCGCCAAGAACGGTGCCCACCTTGGTCTCGTCGATGTCGACGATGCCGCCGATCGGGAACCCGCGCTCGCCGAAGCCGCCGTGGCCGGCGAGGGCTTGGCCGAGGTTGCCGGCGCCGACGATGACCACCGGCCAGTCGTGCGTGAGGCCCAATTCGCGACGCACTTGGTACATGAGGTAGTCGACCTCGTAGCCCACGCCACGGGTGCCATAGCTACCAAGGTACGAAAGGTCCTTGCGTACCTTGGCGGCGTTGACGCCGGCCAACTCTGCCAATCGCTCGGAGGAGACGTTGTCGACGCCCTCCGCGCTCTGCTCGGCAAGGATGCGGAGGTACACGGGCAACCGCGACACGGTGGCATCAGGGATGCGGCGACGATTGCGATCAGGAGCCATATCGTCGAACACGTTAGGCACTCGTGCACGCGTTCACAAAGCCCACGTGATGCCCACGTGATTCGCGGCGGGTGTGACGTGCGGCGCCTACCGGGCGTACGCTGCCCGCCGATGAACGCCGCGCTCGCTGCCGCCGCCACGCTCGTGGCCATCGCGTTCGCGCTGAGCACGCTCGACCGTTGGCTGCGCCGGCGGCGCCCGCACGAGCTGGCCTGGACCATCTCGCTGGCGCTGTTCGCCCTCGGCTCGGCAGCGCTGTGGTGGGCCGAGTCGGCCGGCTGGAGCCTCGGCGCCTTCCGCGTGTTCTACGCGGCCGGCGCGGTGCTGAACGTGCCTTGGCTCGCGCTTGGCACCGTGTACCTGCTGGCGGGCCCGCAGATCGGCGATCGAGTGCGAACCTGGCTGGTACTGCTCAGCGGGTTCGCTGCCGGCATCGTGCTGTTCGCCCCCACCCGTGTCGGTGTGAGCGGCGGCGAGCTGCCCACCGGCAAGGACGTCTTCGGGGTGGCTCCACGCGTGCTCGCCGCCGTCGGCTCGGGGGTGGCCGCCGTCGTGATCATCGCCGGAGCCGTGTGGAGCGCCTGGCGCGTGTGGCGCGGCCGCCCGCCGTCGTTGCGCCCCACCCGCGTCGTCGTCGCTCCCGGCCGGCTCGTGGCCGGCAACCTGCTGATCGCGCTGGGCACGCTGGTGCTCAGCGCCAGCGGCACCCTCGCCGGCCGGCTCGGCAAGGACCGAGCCTTCGCCATCACGCTGCTGGTGGGCATCAGCATCCTGTTCGCAGGCTTTCTCACGGCCAGCGCCAACGCCGCCCAGGCTCGCGACAACGTCACCGAGCTGCATCCAGCGGCCTGACGGCCCTCGGTGCTGCACCGACACGTCACGCCGCCAGTGCCCGACGACTGATGTGCTGTTCGTCGACACGCAGCGCTGCACCGATCGGAATCGTGGCCGCGAGGCGCAGCTGCTCAACAGCCAAACCGATCAACCAGCGGTCGTCGTGTTCACCGGTCCACCATCCCTGGAGCTGCAGCCCGTCGCGTAGGGCGGCCACGTACTCCGTGGTGGTCATCGCCAGGTCGGCGACCGTGAACATCGTGGTGGCTCTGGCACTCGCGACGCCGGCCATCGACTGCCGACAGCCGCACCCCGGGCAGTCGCACGGCATCAGCGGCACGGTGACCAGTTCGCCATCGATCGCCCAGTGGAAGTCGTCTGGTTCTGGCACCGCCAGCGCGCGGGCAACGAAGACCTTCATCGGGTTCTTCCTTTCATGTAGTGGTGATGTGGTGGTGGAGACAGAGTCGAGACGGGCAGCGCCCGATCATGCGGCTCTCCTGGCGGGCGGGCCGGTGGTCATCACGATCCCGTCGGGCAACGTGACGGTGAGCGTGCGATCTGGCGACAGGGTGAGCGCCCAGCCGCCCTCGTGCACGAGATGGTGGTGCTTGGAACAGACCGGCAGCAGGTTCTGCAGATCCGTGCAGCCCCCATGTCGCCACCAGACGACGTGATGAATGGAGGTGTGATCGAAACGCACAGAGCACCCGGGCACCGCACAGGTCGGGTACAACCCGCGCAGCGCTCTCCGCTGCGCCCGGTTGGCCAATCGGGTCGAGCGACCAAGGTTCAACTCGCCACCCGCGTACAACACGACGCCGTTGCGCACGATCACGGCGCGCACATCCGCCCGTCCGAACAAATCAGCGAGAACCCGTGCCGGAACCTCGACAGGGAACCCCCAATCGATCGTCGGTTCACGAACGGATTCACCGGTTTCTCCGTCGGCCTCACGCGTGTCGACCACCACGATGAACTCGGGGCGCCCGACTCGAGCCCCGGCACCGTTCAGCAACGACAGCAGCGCGTGTGCGCGTAGGAACGCCTGCCTCTCCAGCGGATTGGTGGGACAACCTTCTGGCACCGTGGTGTGGAACAGCGCCTCGACCTGACCGGTGATCTGCCGATCGAACGCCGCCGCAGCCAACGGATCCAGTAACAGCCGCCACTCATGCATCCCATCCGGACACACTCGCCACCGCAAACCGACGCGACGTCGCTGCGCCTCCAGCCGATCGGTCCCCTGCGCCTGCTCTGCCAACCGCACGCGCTCGCCGACGAATGCCGCGTACCGCTCTGGCGACCGGCCCCGTGCACCCGCCGCCAACCCAGCGGCATCGTCCAACAACCGCTCACGGACCTCCGGCTCCACCCGCTGCAACCTTCGGGCCACGACATCGACGTGTTCGCCCGTCACATCGCCAGCGGCCAACGCCAGACCCAGCCCCGGAAGCACCCCCACCGCAGCCACCCGGGCCACCCCCACCGACGCATCACGAACCGATCCGCCGCCGGCATCGGCGATCGCCTTCTCCGGGAACGACGACGCCTCGGCCACCAGCCCGGCCAACCTGGCTTCTTGCGCCTCCACACACGACCGCAACCGCCGCACCTCCGCAACCGCGAGCTCCAACGACGCCCGCGAACCGTCGACAGGTGACGAAGCCACCCGACGCACCAGCCCGAGAACATCGGCGAAATCCATACGAACAACAGTACGTAAGGGGTCTTACAGAGTTGATTGGCCGATCACGCACCGACGACAGCGACGACAGCGACGAAGAATGCTGGCTAGACGAGGCTGCGGCGCAGGAGCTTGCCGCTGACGTTGCGCGGCAACTCGTCGACAAAAAGTATCTTGGCCGGGCACTTGTAGCGCGCGAGGCTGTCGAGGCACCACGATACGAGCGTGTCCTCGTGCGCCGTTGCCCCTGGCTTGAGCACCACGAACGCCTTCACCGCTTCGCCGGTGTGCGGATGCGGCACGCCGACGACGCCGACCTCCAGCACGTCGGGATGCTCCATCAGCACTTCCTCCACCTCAGCGGGGTAGACGTTGAACCCGCTCACGATGATGAGGTCCTTGGCGCGATCCACCAGGTACAGGTAGCCGTCGTCGTCGACCACGGCGATGTCGCCGGTGCGCAACCAGCCATCGGCCGTCAGGACGCGGGCGGTGGCCTCGGGCTCGTTCAGGTAGCCCTGGAAAACGTTGGGGCCCTTCACCCAGATCTCGCCTGCGTCGCCTTCCAGCGCGTCGTCGCCGTGCTCGTCGACCAGGCGCACCTGGATGCCGTCGAGCACTTTGCCCACCGAGCCGACCTTGGGCGTGAGACCCGCCGAGGACGTGACCACCGGCGACGCCTCGGTGAGGCCGTAACCCTCGCGCAGCACCAACCCGAACCGCGCCTGCAGGTGCCGGGTGGGTTCCTCTGGCATCTTGGCCGCACCCGTCAGGGCGAGGCGCACGGTGGCGAAACTGTCGGCCGGTGCCTCGTCGAAGTGGCTGAACGCCAACCACATCGGGGGCGCGCCGGGAATCACCGTGACGCCACGTTCGCGAATGGTCTCGAGCGCGGTGAACGGATCGAAGCGCTGCACCAGCAGGACCGTTGCGCCGCGAGCCAGGGTGAGGCCGAGCACCACGTTGAGGCCGAAGATGTGGAACATCGGCAGCACGCCATAGACGACGTCGCTCTCGTGGATGCCGTCGGTGGAACGGCCCTGCTCGAGGTTGGCCAGTAGGTTCCCGTGGCTGAGCATCGCCGCGCGCGGAGAACCGGCGGTGCCCGACGTGAAGATGAGCGCGGCGAGATTGTCGACGTCGACGTCGATGGCTTCCAGTCGGCCGCTGCCGAGCAGGTCTTCGAACGCAGAATCGGCGCCAGCGACGGTGCCGCGCTCGGTGGCCACGACCCGCTCGACGGTGGGCAGGCGCGCACGATCGATCTGCGCCCACGCGTGCGCAGCCAGCGGCTCGACCACGACGACCTTGGCGCCGACGGTGTGCACCTCGCGCTCGATCTCGGGCGCCGGGCTTGCCGGGTTGAGCGGCACGGTGACGGCACCGAGGCCGAGCGCTGCGAGGTAGAGATCGACGAAGTAGCGGCCGTTGCTGCACAGCAGGACGACACGGTCGCCCTTGCCGACGCCGAGGTTGGCGAGGCCGCCGCGCACGTGCTCGATCTGCTCACGCAGCGCGCCATAGGTGGTGGGCCGCCCACGGCTGATGATGGCCACCTTGTCGGCCGGATGCGGATCGATGATGTGCGCCAGATTCACGTGGTCCTAGCCTCCTCTGCACGGCTTCGACGATGTTAACCGCCGGTTACCGGCGCGTGCGCGTTGTCGTGTCGCAGAAGTGCACGAGGGTGGTGCTGACGTGGGTCGGGCCAGGTCGTGAGCTGCCGTGTGGTTGCCGTGTGGTTGCCGTGTGGTTGCCGGGATATCAGAGCCGCAACAGCGAGAGGATGCCGGCAGCGAGGATGCCCAGCAGCAGCAGGCCGAGTGTGAGCGTGGTGGCGGGGCGCATGCGCC
>JANONE010000405.1:0-4863 GCA_031420675.1 Ilumatobacteraceae bacterium
GAGTGTACTCGGGTCACGTGCAGTGGGAAAGAGGGCTTGACGGAGTCTTGAAAATATTTTGCCGTTCATCATCGCTTTCACCACGGGTCGTGAGGGAGCACGCGCGGCAGGTGTCGGTGCGATACTCTTTCTTCCTGTGACGGGGCCGAGCCAGACATCGCTGCTGCTCATCGGTGCCGGGGGCCACGCCCGCGTGTGCCTCGAGGCACTGATGGACGACCCCACCATTTCAATCGCGGGCGCGGTCAGTCTCGACGGCAAAGGGGTGCCCGACCTCGGTGTGCCCGTGGTGGGCACCGACGCCGATCTGCCGGCGACCGCGCAGCGTCGAGGTGTCACCACTGCCTTCGTAGCCATCGGCGACAACGCTGCGCGAGCAGCCGCAGCCGCGCGCTGGGAGACCACCGGGCTGCCGCTCGCCATCGCCGTCAGCCGCTTCGCGATGGTGTCGCGCAGCGCGCTGCTGGAGGCGGGCGCGGCGGTGCTGCCGGGCGGCACCGTCAACGCTGTCACCGTCATCGGCGCCGGCGCCATCGTCAACACCAATGCGTCGGTCGACCACGATTGCCGCATCGGTCGGTTCGTGCACGTCGCACCCGGCGCCACCATCGGCGGCGGGGTGGTCGTGGGCGACGGCGCGCTCATCGGGCTGGGCGCACGTGTGCTGCCGGGCATCACCATCGGCGCCGGCGCGGTGGTCGCGGCAGGCGCAGTGGTGGTGAGCGACGTGCCCGCCGGGGCGGTGGTCGTCGGATGCCCCGCGCGGGTCGTGGGCTCGGCGACATGACGAAGCCGGCAGACGCTCTGCGGCGACTGGTCGACATCGCGGTGGCGGTGTGCGGCCTCGTCGTCGCCTCACCGGTGGTGCTCGCTGTCGCGATCGCCGTGCGTGCGTGCATGGGCCGCGGCGTGCTGTTCCGCCAACGTCGGTTGGGGCGTGCCGGGCATCCGTTCCTGCTGCTCAAGTTCCGCACGATGCTGCACCCTGCGCAAGGGCGGTCGGCTCCCGAGTTCGACGCCGAACGCCTCACCGGGCTGGGGCGTTTTTTACGCGGCACAAGCCTCGACGAGCTCCCATCGCTGGTCAACCTGCTGCGTGGCGACGTCACCCTGGTCGGCCCACGGCCGCTACCCGTGCACTACTGGGATCGCTTTCGCGGCGACGAGTACCGGCGGTTCGAGGTGAAGCCGGGCATCACCGGCCTCGCCCAGGTGAGCGGGCGCAACGCCCTCGACTGGCCGGAGCGGTTGGCCCTCGACGTGCAGTACGTGCGCCAACGCAGCCTGCTGGGTGACGTGCGCATCCTCGTGCGCACGGTGCCTGCCGTGCTGGGCCGTGGTGGCGTCGACCATGGCGACGGTGTCACCATGCACGAACTTCCGCCTGACCGCCCCTGACCGCCGCCGGGCGCCGGAGTCAGCGGCCGTAGGCCTCGAGAGTGCGGGCGATGACCTGTGCCTGGTCGAAGTGGTGGGCAGCGCGACGGCGGGCCGCGGCCGCCATGCGCTGTCGGGTCGCGGGTTCGGTGGCCAAGCGATGCACGGCGGCGGCGATGGCGCGGGCGTCGCGCACGGGTACCAGTGTGCCCGTGACGTCGTCGTCGATGACCTGCCGGTTCCCGCGGATGTCGCTGGCCACCGTGGGCAGCCCCATCGCCGCGGCCTCCATCGCACTGCGCGGGAAACCCTCGCGCCAACTGGCAGTGAGGAACAGGTCCATCGCCGCGTAGCACTCGGGCATGTCGGTGCGCACTCCGGTGAACACGACGCCGTCAACGACCGCACGATCGATCAGGCCCTCGTCGAGGGCGTCGGCCTTGTCCGGTTCGCGGGGGCCGACGATGACGAACCGGACCGGGCTGGCCTTGGTGTGCAGTTGGTGGGCCGCCTCGCAGATCTCGGCGATGCCCTTCTCCATCACGAGCCGGCCGACCATGCCGCAGACGACCTCACCTTCAGCGATCCCCCACTCCGCACGGAGCCGGGCGCGCTCGGCCGCGGGAACCGACTCGGGATCGAAGCGGTGCAGGTCGATGCCGTTGCCCAGCAACCGCACCTTGCGTGCCGGTACGCGCAACCGCTGCACGAGGGTGTCGATGTCTTCCGGGTTCTGCACCAGCTCGACGTGACCGAAGGCTGCCGCAATGCGTTCGGCCGCATAGACCGGCCAGCGGCGCTGCCAGCGATCGGTGCGCTGGGCGTAGAGACCGTGCTGGGTGTTGACCACCAGCGGCACCCGCGCCAGTCGCCCGGCGATGCGACCGAGGATGCCCGGCTTCGGGTTGTGGGTGTGGAGGATGTCGGGCCGCACCTGGCGCAGCAGGCGTACCAGCTGCACGAAGGCACGCACGTCCTGGAGCGGATTGGTGGAGCGGGTGAAGCCCGGCACCGGCACGTGCGGGATGCCCATGGCCGCGAGGTTGTCGACGTGCGGGCCCGGGGCCGACATGCCGATGACCTCGAAGCCGGCATCGGCAAATGCCTGCAGCTGAGGTGCGAGCAGCCAGTCGAGGCTCATGTCGGTGGTGGTGAGGTGCACCAGGCGCCGACGCCCCGGCTGCTTCGGGCTGGGCTGCTTCGCGCTGGGCGTCATGAGGTGGAACCGCGGTAACGGACACGAGCCATCACGGCGCGCAGTTCGCCTTCCAGGCGTAGGCCTCCGTCGGCCTTGGCCGTGAACCAGCGGAACCCGTCGCCGCGCTGCACGGGCGTGCGCCCGAGCCGGAAGGGGTCGGTGGCACCCGCACGGTTGACACGGCTGCCGGCCAGTGCCGCCGAACGGAACCTGCGGCGCACCGCAATCTCGGACATCGCCGCGCCGGGCAACGCCTTGGGGTACGCGAAGTGCGCTGGAGTGGTGCCGAGCTGCTCGCCGATGAGCTGGATCGAACGGTCGAGGTCGGCCTCGATGTCGGCCGGCGCCTGCCGATCGAGCAACCAGTGCGAATGAGTGTGTGAGCCGACGGTGACGAATCCGGTGGACACGGCATCGCGCAACGCCGCCCATGAGGTGGGCGGCGCACCCCACGGGAACTTCGCGCCGTCGTCGATGAACCGGGTGGCGGCGTAGAGGGTTGCCGGCACACCGTGGCGCACCAGCGCGGGCACGGAGATGTCGGTGAAGTCGGCGGTGCCGTCGTCGAAGGTGATGACGACGCTCCGCGCTCCCGCGCCGGGAGCGGAGCCAGGCGCGGCCAATCGCTCGAGTGCGGTGTCGAGGGTGATGACGTCGTGGTGGGCGGCGAGGTGCTCGAGCTGCTGGTCGAATGCCTCGGCGTCGAGGTCGACGGCACTGTCGCTGCCGCCCCCGACGCGGTGGTAGATGAGGACGGTGATTCCGGGCGCGGGTGGGAGCACGGCGTCGACCGCCGCGCTGAGGCGCTTCACGCCCTGGCCGGCCCTCATGCCAGCACCTGCGCCAGCTGCCGGGTGAGCGCGTCGATGTGGGCGAAGGACTTGTCCCACACCGCCGGTGACCTACCCGTGGGGTCGGCCACCTCGGGGATGTCGGTTGCCTCCAGGTAGTCGAACGCGGCAGTTCGGCCCTCCCCCACCTCGCCCAGCCACTCTCCCAGCGGGCGGCCGTTGCGGCGGCCCACCGACTGCGCCCGGGCGACCAACTCGGGCAGCGTGAAGGTGCGCGCGAACGCCTCCGGCCATTGGCCGGCGATGGCAACGACGTGCTGTTGCTCGGCGGTGATGATCAGGTCGGCAGCCCTCACGACATCGGCGTCGATCGGTCGGCTGCGGTGGCGATCGACGTGGAGGCCACGAGCAGCGAGCAGCCGGACAGCGCGTTCCATGGCGGGCCGTCCCCCGGCGGCGGTGCCGGCCGAGTGCACGTGCACGTGCACACCCGCTGCGCGCAGATGCGATTCGAGCAGCGCGCCCATCATCACCGAACGAGTGCGGTTGTGCGTGCAGACGGTGAGTATGTCGAGCGCGGCGCTCATGGCCGTTGGCTTCCCGCTCCCGTCATGGCCCACACGTTACGTCCGCGAGGCAGGGGAAGACGGCTTCGCGGGCGGTGCAGCTGGCACACTGTGCAGGTGACTTGGACGGCTCCGTCGTGGAAGGTGCTGCTGTCCCCGCCCGAAGTGGGCGAGGACGAACGCGAGATGCTGCTCGCCGCCTTCGATTCGGGCTGGGTTGCACCCGCCGGGCCCGACATCGCCGCCTTCGAGGCCGAGCTGGCCCAGCTAACCGGCGTAGGTGCGGTAGCGGCGCTCTCCAGCGGTACCGCGGCCATCCACCTCGCGTTGATGGCGGTGGGCGTGCAGCGCGACGACGAGGTGCTGGTCAGCGACCTCACCTTCGGGGCCAGCGCGTTCGCCGTCACCTACCTGGGCGCTCGCCCGTGTTTCGTCGACTGCGAGCCGTTCACATGGCACCTCGACCCCGACCTGCTCGACGCCGAACTCCACCGCCGGGCGGCGGTCGACCGCCTGCCCGCGGCGGTGGTGGCGGTCGACCTGTACGGGTCGGTGGCCGACGGGGCCCGCATCGCTGCCTCGTGCGCGCGCTACGGCGTGCCGTTGGTGGAGGACGCGGCCGAGGCACTCGGCGCCAGCCGCGACGGCGTGCCAGCCGGCCGCTACGGCCGGGTGGCCGTGTTGTCGTTCAACGGCAACAAGATCGTCACCACCGGTGGAGGCGGCGCACTGATCTCCGACGACATCGAGTTGGTCGCGCACGCACGGCACCTCGCCACTCAGGCCCGTCAGCCGGAGCTGTGGTACGAGCACCGCGAGATCGGGTTCAACTACCGCATGGGCAATCTCAACGCTGCGGTCGGCCGCGGCCAGTTGCGCACGCTGCCGCAGCGCATCGCCGAACGGCGGCGGGTCAACCACGCGTATCGGC
>JANONE010000406.1:0-10344 GCA_031420675.1 Ilumatobacteraceae bacterium
CGTTCTACTCGCGACTGCTCGGATGGGAGGTCACCGCCCGCGACGGCGCGGGCTGGTTGCAACTCCGCAATCCTCAGGGCGGCATCAGCCTGAACATCCAGGCAGAGGACGCCTACGAGCCCCCGGTCTGGCCCGAGCAGCCCGAACACCAGTCGAAGATGATGCACTTCGAAGTCCTCGTGAGCGACCTCGAGGCAGCCGTACGACTTGTTCTCCAGTGCGGAGGCAACGAGGCACTGCATCAGCCGGCGGACCGTGACCGCACGGGTCTTCGCATCATGCTCGACCCAGCAGGCCACCCCTTCTGCCTATTCGTTGACGGCGACTAGCTGCATCGATCCCAATGCCCTACCCGAGCGCAGAATTTGGCGGTACTAAGCGTCTGCCTGCGCGGGCGGACGGCTGGCCTTGATGCGCCGCAGCGGGGGCAGCGTGGGCGGCGGTTGCTTGCGGGGCGGCAGGTCGGCCAGCAGGTGTGCGGTGATGTGAGCTATCTCGGCGACGGCCGCCTCGAACACGCCGTCCGTGGAGGGTGACGTCTTTTGCACGCCGCTGACCTTGCGAACGTATTGGCGGTCGGCAGCCTCGATCTCATCCGGTGTCGCCCCCGGCTCGAGCCCCCGCAGAGTGGTGATGTTGCGGCACATAACTGCGAGCGTAGGCCGCCGCACGGCGCTAATGAACCGCGGTCAGCCGGCAGCCTCCCAGGCCTCGGTGATCCACCCACACACCACGTCGTCCACGTCTTGGGCGCCACCAAGGTTCACCACGTGGTACACCGTGCGACCCGCCACGATCGGCTTGCGCGCCACCTTCGGGTGTTGCACGGTGCGTGGCATGAACAGGCACAGCGCCACCCATTTCGTCATCGGGCGCAGCTGCAGCACTCCGGTGCCGTCGCGCTTCAGGAACACGCCCACCGATACCGGCTCCAGGAACGGCTCACCCAGCGTGCGAACGTGCGCCATCACCACGTCGAACACCGGCCGCTCGAACGGCGGCCCCGTGCTGAAGTAATCCTCCAAGGCCATCGCCGGCGCGCACTCGTGCCCCTGCCCGCGCCGAGCGAACTGGCGCCGGCATTCCGGGCACACCCAACTGCTCACGGTCTCAGGATAGAACCTGACTCTCGGGCTGGACGCCGCGATCGGCTGCGAACCATCCCCGGATAGCATCAGCAGCCATGGGCATTCGCGACCTCGCCAAACGACTCCGCACCACGGTCGACGAGCTCGACGACCGACGGCTGCAGGATCGCTTCTCGGGTCTCGGCCTCATCTGCATCGGTGAGCTGACGCCGCGCACACCGGTGCGTGTCGGTGGCGAGATCACCCGCATGCGGGTCGCGCCACGCTCTGGTGTGCCGGCGTTCGAGATCACCGTCGACGATGGCACCGGCACCGCCGTCGCCGTCTTCACCGGCCGC
Organism: Ilumatobacteraceae bacterium; assembly: GCA_031420675.1. Classification (GTDB taxonomy): domain Bacteria; phylum Actinomycetota; class Acidimicrobiia; order Acidimicrobiales; family Ilumatobacteraceae; genus UBA668. Next base: position 1,427 of record JANONE010000406.1, read on the forward strand.
CGGCACCTCGCCGGCGTGGAGCACAACCGGGCCCTCGTGCTGGAAGGCGTCGCTCGCATGGAACGCGGCCGCCTCATGATGCTGAACCCGGCCTACACCCTGCTCCCTCAGTGAACGGTCGCCCCACTGAGGGCCGGTGAACTAGCCGATCAGGATTGCTCGCGCAGCGTCTTCGCTGTCGGCGGTCACCAGCACCAGCACCTCGTCGCCGACGCGCAGGATCGTGTCGCCGCGGGGCACGACCAGCTTCTCGTCACGCAGGATCGCCACGACCGTGGTGTCGCGCGGGAAGCCGACCTCGACGATCTCCTTGCCGGCCGCCGGCGAATCCTCGGCCAACGTCACCTCCGCCAACTTGGCCTTGCCACCCTCGAACGACAGCAGGCGCACGAACGAACCGACCGACACTGCCTCTTGCACCAGGCCGGTGATGAGGTGCGGCGTGCTGACGGACACGTCGACGCCCCACGTCTCGTTGAACATCCACTCGTTCTTCGGGTTGTTCACACGCGCCACCACCCGCGGCACCGCGAACTCTTGCTTCGCCAACAGCGAGATGACCAGGTTGTCCTCGTCGTCGCCGGTGACCGAGGCCACCACATCCGCGCGCTCCAGTCCGGCCGCCTTCAGCGTGCCGAAGTCGCAGCCGTCACCCTTCATCCACGTCGCGCCCTCGATGGTGCCCTCGTACAGCCCAACGACGCGGGCTTCGCTCTCGATGATCAGCACCCGGTGGCCGCCGGCCACCAGCTGCTCGGCGATGAACCGACCGACACTTCCTCCACCCGCAATCACGACGTTCATGGTGTTCTCCGCGTTCATTAGTGCTGGCCGTGGCCGACAGGCGGGTTGAGGGTGAGATCGGCAAGGTGGGCGATGGAATCGGACCCGACGGCCAGGTAGACGACGTCGCCTTCCTGCACCACCAGATCCTTGGTGGGCAGCATGGCAGAGCCCAAACGACTGAGAGCCACGACACGTACGCCGGCGCTCTCGGCGTCGAGCACACGATGGCCTGCCCAGCCGACGCCGAACGAACGCTCGACCAACGACACCTTCGCCGACTGATCGACCCACTCCACCGCGAGGGCATCGGGCACCAGCCGGCGCAACACCCGCTCGGTGGTCCACACCGCCGGCGCCACGGTGGCGATACCGAGGCGTTGGTACACGGCGGCACGCTGGGGGTCGTAGATGCGGGCGACGACACGTTCGATACCGAACGTCTCGCGCGCCACACGCGCCACCAAGATGTTGGAGTTGTCGCCATTGGTGACTGCTGCCACCGCTTCGGCTCTCTCGATGCCCGCCTTCACCAGGAGATCGCGATCGAACCCGATGCCGGCCAACTTCTGGCCCGGGAAGTCGGACCCCAAGCGCTCGAAGGCGGCGACTTTGCGATCGATGATGGCAACGGTGTGCCCTTCACCGATCAGGTTGTGGGCCAATGACGAGCCGACTCGCCCGCAGCCCACGATCACAACATGCACGACTGTGTCCTCCTCACCGCGTCCGCCAGGAAGCGCGGCACCGGTATTGCAGTTTCGCACTGTAACTGGACATAGGCTCGCCGTCACATATGTTCCAATCTCTCAAGCGCCTCGTCATCGGCACGCCCATCGCTTCCGCCGAGGAAGGGCACCAGCGACTCAGCAAGAAGGTCGCCCTGCCGGTCTTCGCCAGCGACGCCGTGTCGTCCACGGCCTACGCCACTGACGAGATCTTGGTGGTGATGCTCGCCGCCGGTGTGGGCTTGGCGGCGTTCACCCAGCTCGTGCCCATCGCGATCGTCGTTGCTGTGTTGCTCGTCATCGTCATCACCAGCTACCGCCAGACCATCTTCGCCTACCCCAGTGGTGGCGGCAGCTACATCGTCAGCAAGGACAACCTGGGCGTCGTTCCCGCCCTCATCGCCGGGTCCTCCTTGCTGGTCGACTACATCCTCACCGTGGCGGTGAGCGTGTCCGGCGGCGTGCTGGCCATGCGTTCCGCGTTCGGGTTCGACCCGAAGTGGACCGTCCCCATCTGCGTGCTCTGTGTGCTGCTGATGACGCTCGCCAACCTGCGCGGCATGAAGGAATCGGGTTCGCTTTTCGCCCCGCCCACCTACATCTACGTCGTCTCGCTCGTCGGCCTGATCGTCGTCGGCCTGGTGCGGGTGTTCATCTTGAAGAACATCGATCCGATCGACCCCGCGAAGGTGAGCAAGGAGGCCGAGGAGCACGCCAAGGGCGTGGGTGCGCTCGGCCTGATGGTGCTGCTGCGTGCGTTCTCCTCGGGTGCCGTCGCCCTCTCCGGTGTGGAAGCCGTGTCCAACGGCGTGCCTGCGTTCGAGAAGCCGGAGAGCAGGAACGCCGCCACCACCTTGATGTGGATGGGTGGCATCATGGCCACGTGCTTCGTCGGCATCTCCGTGCTGGCGGCGCACTTGCAGCCGGTGCGCGGCCACAACGATATAACCGGCATCGCGCTCATGGCACAGCAGGTCTACAATGGCAAGGGCGTGCTGTTCTGGATCATGCAGCTCTCCACCTTCGCGATCCTGGTCCTTGCGGCCAACACCGCCTATGCCAGCTTCCCGCGGCTATCCAGCATCATCGCCAAGGACGGCTTCCTCCCGCGCCAGTTCGCCAACCGCGGTGACAAACTGGTGTTCTCCAACGGCGTCATCTTCCTCGCCGCCGCCGCTTCGGTGCTGATCTGGGTGTTCGACGGCCAGATCAGTTTGCTCATCCCGCTCTACGCATTCGGCGTGTTCACAGGATTCACGTTCAGTCAGACCGGCATGGTGGTGCACCACCTCCGCCTCAGGGAACCACGCTGGCGCATGAGCCTCGCGATCAACGCGATCGGTGCCGTCACAACCGGCGGCGTCGCCCTCATCGTGGTGGTCTCGAAGTTCACCCAGGGCGCCTGGATCCCAGCCGTGCTGATCCCCCTCATGGTCTTCGGTTTCTATTCGGTCGGCAAGCACTACGCCCACGTCAAGAAGTCGATGGCCGTGCCTGTCGGCTACAAGTCACCGCGCCGCACGCACTACGTGGTGGTGCTCGTCGGCAAGGTGAACCGGGGTGTGCTCGACGCCGTGCAGTACGCACGAAGCCTCAACCCCGAGCGCATCATTGCTCTGTCAATCGTGCAGGACCCCGAGGAAGAGCGAGCCTTGCACGAGCAGTGGGACGAGTACAACGTGCCGATCGAACTGCACACCATCTCGTCGCCATACCGCGAACTCACGCGTCCGGTGCTGGCCTACCTCGACGAGCTCGACCAGGAGCGCGACGACGACATCATCACCGTCGTCATCCCCGAGTCCGTCACCAAGATGAGCAGCCAATGGCTGCACAACCAATCAGCGTTCGCGCTGAAGGCACGGCTGTTGTACCGCCCCGACACCGTCGTGGTCAGCGTGCCCGTGCACGTCGACATCGACGACTAGCCCTGCGACTAGCCCCTGGCCTGAGGAAACACGGCGCTCGCCACGACAGGGCACACGCCACCGGCATACCCTGCCCTCATGCGAGTGATCATCTCCGGTGCCAGTGGCCTCATCGGTTCTGCCCTCTGGGCCGAACTGCACAAAGACGGGCACGACGTCGTGAAGCTCGTGCGCCGCACCGCTTCCGGCGACGGCGAGATCCAGTGGGATCCCGCGAAGGGCGTGCTGGCCGCCGACGCGCTCGACGGCGCCGACGCGGTCGTGCACCTGGCCGGCGCCGGCATCGGTGACCACCGCTGGACCACCGAGTACAAGGCCGAGATCCGCGACAGTCGCGTCCGCTCCACCACCCTGCTCGCCGAGACCATCGCTGCCGCCGCGCAGCGACCGCCGGTGTTGCTCAGCGGCTCGGCCATCGGCATCTACGGCGCCAGTGACGGCCGCGAGCTGGACGAGACGTCGCCGATCGGCAGCGGGTTCCTCGCCGATGTCTGCCGGCAGTGGGAGGAGGCGGCAGTGCCCGCAGCAGCTGCCGGTACCCGTGTCGCGTTCTTGCGTACCGGCATCGTGCTGACACCCAAGGGTGGCGCCCTGAAGAAGATGCTGCCCTTGTTCAAGCTGTTCGCCGGCGGGCGTTTCGGGAACGGCAAGCAGTGGCAGAGCTGGGTCACGCTCGCCGACGAGGTGGGCGCCATTGTGCACCTGCTCGCTGCCGATGTGCACGGCCCGGTGAACCTGACGGCCCCCAACCCGATCACCAACGCCGGTTTCGCCAAGCTGCTCGGCAAGGCGCTCGGCCGCCCCTCGTTCTTGCCAGTGCCCTCCTTCGGGCCCAAGCTGCTCCTGGGCAGCGAGCTCGCGAACGAACTGCTCTTCAGCGGGCAGAAGGTGCTGCCCAGGGTCCTGCAGCAGTCGGGCTATCACTTCCAGCACCCACGGCTGGACGAAGCCTTCGCCTCCATGTTCGCCTGAACGGTTTTTACTGGTCGGCGGTGTCGAGCCCTGGCCAGCGGGCCAGTGCCGCATCGAGGTCGAGCCGCCAAGTGCCCGGTGTGCTGGGCCATTCGGAGCGCGGAACGGCCCACATGACCTCGAACTCGATCCCGTCGGGGTCCTTCGCGTACACGCTCTTGCTGACGCCGTGGTCGCTCTCGCCCGTCAACGAGCCGGCCTCCAGCAGGCGCACGCGTAGCGCCGCCAGTTCTTCCAAGGTGTGCACCTGCCATGCCAGGTGGTACAGCCCCACCGCATGTGCCGGGGCCTCTCGCGGCCCGACGGTGAACAGGCCGAGGTCGTGGTCGTTGTCGGAGCCGTCGGCCCGGAGGAAGAACGCCTGGTCGCCCATGCTGGCCGCGACGGTGAACCCGAGCACGTCGGTGTAGAACGCGGCCGATGCCTTCGCATCGGTCACGTACAGCACCGCATGGTTGAGTCGCTTGATGGACATGACGTTCCTCCTCCGAGCCCTCTAGCTCGTGACGTTGGGACTTGCCGTTCTCAGGACTTGCCGTTCTCAGGATTTGCCGTTCAGGATTTGCGGGCTTCGATCTCCAGGGTGATCTTCACCTTCTCACCGACGAGCATGCCACCAGCGTCGAGTGCCACGTTCCAGACGAGGCCCCAATCCTTGCGGTTGATCTCGGCCTCGGCGGTGAACCCGGCCTTGGTGTTGGTCCACGGGTCGACGGCGACGCCATCGAAGTCGAGCGCGAAGTCGACCGGCTTGGTGACACCCTTGATGGTGAGATCGGTGTGCAGCACGTAGGCGCTGCCGGCGACGTCGATGCCGGTGGAGACGAGTGACCACTCCGGGAAGTTCTCGACGTCGAAGAAGTCGGCTCCGCGCAGGTGGGCGTCGCGACCCTCGTCGCGAGTGTCGATGGACGTGGCCTTGACGGTCGCTTCCACCTTCGAGGCCAGCGGGTCGTCGGCGACCGTGATGCTGCCGGTGAAGTCGCTGAACTGGCCGCGTACCTTCGCCACCACCAGGTGACGAGCGACGAAGCCGATGGTGGAGTGGCCGGCGTCAACCGTCCAGATGCCGGGGGTGAGTGCGCCGAGGCCTGACGGTGCGTGTTCCTTGCCGTGTTCCTTGCCGTGTTCCTTGCCGTGTTCCTTGCCGTGTTCCTTGAGGTCTGACATTGCGTGCTCCTTGTGGGATCAATACTTGAGGACGCAATCAATACTACAGGAGAATGATTGCGGTCACAACTGTTTCCTTCAGCAACTCATTCGCTAGCATGTGCCCATGCCCTCGAACTGGCTCGACGAAACCGAACAGCTTGCGTGGCGGAACTTCGTCACCACGCTGCCGGATCTGAACGCGGCATTCGAAGCCGACCTCGCTCCCCACGGAATCACCATGGGCGACTACGAGGTACTCGTCTTCCTCTCCGAGGCCCCCGACAACCGCCTACGGATGTGCGACCTTGCCGCAGCCCTGCGGCTCTCCCCCAGCGGGCTCACCCGCCGCCTCGACGGCATGGTGAAGGCAGGCTGGGTGGAACGTGCCTCGTGCAGCAGCGACCGTCGCGTGATGTACGCACATCTCACTGCCGGCGGCCGCACGAAGATGGAGATCACCTCCGCCGATCACGTCCAGAGTGTTCGCCGCCACTTCATCGGGCCGCTGGGGGCGAAGGGTGTGCAGCAGCTGAGCTCGTTGTTCCTCGCCATCCGCGAGCAGCTGCACGCGCGGCAGCCGTCCTGACGATGAGCGAGCCGTTGCCGCTCCCTCGCGGGTTTCACGCGCATGTGGCCAACGTGGGCGTCAAGGACGCCACCGATGATTTCACCGTGGTGGCCGCCGACGGCCCATGCGTCGCTGCCGCAGTGTTCACGCAGAGCTCGTTCGCCGGGCCCAGCGTGGTGGTGAGCCGGAGAAACGTGGCCGACGGCGTGGCGCGGGCGATGGTCGTCATCTCCAAGAATGCCAACGTCGCCACCGGCGCGCAGGGCCTCGCCGACGCCGAGGAGGTGGTGGCCGGGGTGGCACGCTCGCTGGGCTGCTCGCCGGCCGAGGTGCTCATCGCCTCCACCGGCGTGATCGGGCGCACCTACCCCATGGATCGCATTCGGGCGGGGCTGGCGGCGATTCCCGCTCCCCTCCCTGGCACCGACGCAGCCGTCGTGGCGCGCGGCATCATGACCACGGACACGGTGCCCAAGACCGCCGCTGCGTCGGTTGCCGGCAGTCGCGCTCGCATCGTCGGCGTGGCCAAGGGCGTGGGCATGATCGAGCCGAACATGGCCACGATGATCACCGTCTTCTTCACCGATGCAGCCACGACCGGTGCCGCCCTCGACGATGTGTTCCGGCGGGTCGTCGACCGCACGTTCAATTGCGTGTCGATCGACACCGACACGTCCACCAGCGACACCGCCGTCATCCTCGCCAATGGCGTGGCAGGTGCCGTCGCGGCCGACGCCTTCGAGGCGGCGTTGTACACCGTGGCCGAGTCGCTCACCAAGCAGATCGCGCGCGACGGAGAAGGTGCTACCACCTTGCTGGAAGTCGCCGTCGACGGTGCTGCCACGGGCGAGCAGGCGAAACGGGTTGCCAAGGCGATCGTCAACTCACCGCTGGTGAAGACCGCCGTGCACGGCGCCGATCCCAACTGGGGCCGAGTGGCGATGGCGGTCGGCAAGGCGACAGACGCGAACGAGGTGGATCAGGACGCCGTGATCATTCGCTTCGGGACGCAAGAGGTGTACCCGGCACGGCTCGACGATGCGGACCTGGACGCACTCTCGTCGTACATGCGCGGCGCCGAGGTGCTGATCCACGTCAGCCTCGCGACAGGGGGCACAGCCGCGGCCACCGTGTGGGGTTGCGACCTCACCGACGGCTACGTCCGCATCAACGCCGACTACACCACCTGACCAGCCCACGCGGCGGCTGCAACGCGACACCTCACTTCGGTGGCATGCGAATGCCGCCATCGACGCGGATGGTCTCGGCGTTCATGTAGCTGTTGGTGATGCACTCGAGGACCATCGAGGCCAGCTCCTCCTGGGAGCCCAGGCGCTGCGGGAAGAGCACGCCTTTTTGCAGGTTCTGCTTGAAAGCCTCGCTGTTCTCGCCCTGGCCGTAGATCGGCGTATCGATCAGGCCGGGAGCCACCGTGTTGACGCGCACACCTACGGCAGCGAGGTCGCGGGCGATGGGCAGGGTCATGCCCACGACGCCACCCTTCGACGCCGAGTAGGAGGCCTGGCCGATCTGGCCGTCGAACGCCGCCACCGAGGCGATGTTCACGATCGCGCCGCGCTCGCCGTAGTCCAGCGGCTCGGTGGTGCTCATTGCTGTGGCCGCGAGGCGGATGCAATCGAAGCTGCCGACGAGGTTGATGGCGATGACCTTCTTGAAGGCATCGAGGTTGGCGGCTGATTCGTAGCTGCCGTCCTTGCCGACCGTGCGCTGTGCCCAGCCGATGCCGGCCGAGTTCACCAGCACGCGCAAAGGACCCATGCTCTTCGCCATCTCGATCGCGTTGACGATGTCGTCGGTGTTGGTCACGTCGACCTTGCAGAACGCGCCGCCGATCTCGTCGGCGAGCTCGTTGCCCTTGTCCTCCTGGAGGTCGGCGACGACGACCTTGGCCCCCTTCGAGGCGAGCAGGCGGGCGGTTGCCGCCCCGATGCCAGAGGCACCACCCGTGACGATTGCGCTGACTCCGTTGATGTCCATGCGCGCGACGATAGGCGGCGGTAGCGCTGACCGGCTACTCGTCGCAGCCGACCGCGATCGCCAACGCCGCACAGACCGCGGCCATCCGTTCGGCGGAGAGCGTGGTGATCGTCGGCCCCAGCAGCGACCGCTCGACCAAGGTGACGTTGTCGAGGCTGGCGACGCACGCGTGCGGCATCCCATCGCTCTCGTCGAGCATGGCTTCCGTGGGTAGGCCACGGACACGAGTGGTGCAGGGTGCCACCATCAGCGACGACAAGCGGTCGATGACGGATGAACGGTTCAAGAGCACCACCGGACGCGGCTTGTCGAGCGCCAACCAACGAATCTCTCCGCGCGCTACCACGGGATGTCGGCCCACGCAGCAGGTTCCGGATCGCTCGCACGGAGCGAGCCGACCGGCACCTGAGAGCCGGCTGCATCCAGCGCAGCCAGGTACTGATCATCGATCACTCGGCGGCGATGAGCCCGCAGCAGATCATCGAGTGCGACCCGCACGACTTCTGCGCGGCTGCGGTACAACGCCGGCACCAGGTTGTCGATCTCATCCACTTGTTCATCCGGAACTGTGATGGCAATCTGCATGATCCGATCATACAGCACCCCGTCAGTCTCTCCCCGCTGCCGGGAAACTCCCGAGTCCCTGCCCACCAGTCCGAGTCCCCGCCCACCAGTCCGAGGGCTCCGATGCCGTCCGAGTTTGTTGACGGCACACCGGGGGGGGGTAGACAAAACGCACGGGCGGGGGGTAATGCGGTCGAACACGGGTGCAGGGAACCGGAGGGGGTC
>JANONE010000407.1:0-4780 GCA_031420675.1 Ilumatobacteraceae bacterium
AACGACGTCTGGAACTCACTGGCTGCGCAGTGCTTCAACCGGCAGGCCTCGTGCCCCACCGGTCAACTCGCCATCGAACTCGACGGCACCCTGCAGTCGGTGGCCAACGTGCAGACCGACAACTTCCAGGGCAGCGTGCAGATCAGCGGTGCGTTCAGCGAAAGCGAGGCTCGCACCCTTGCCCGCGTGATCAACAGTGGTTCGCTGCCGGTCCAGCTGCAGCTGCAGTCGGTGCAGAACGTGTCGCCGACGCTCGGCAAGGATTCGTTGCGTGCGGCCTGGGTCTCCGGCCTCGTCGGCGTCCTCCTCGTGCTGCTCTTCATGATCTTCTACTACCGCACGCTCGGCTTCATCGTTGCCGCCGGCCTCACCGTCTCCGGCGCCATCCTGTGGAGCATCATCTCAATCCTGTCGCGAACTCAGGGTCTCGCCCTTTCGCTGTCGGGCATCGCCGGCATCATCGTGGCGGTCGGCGTCACCGTCGACTCGTACGTGGTCTTCTTTGAGCGCTTGAAGGACGAGGTGCGATCCGGCAAGACGCTGCGCAACAGCGCCCAGCGCGGGTTCTCTGCTGCCTGGCGCACGATCGTGATCGCCGACCTGGTGTCGCTCATCGGTGCCTTCGTGCTGTGGTACCTGACGGTCGGCGCGGTTCGCGGCTTCGCCTTCTTCCTCGGTCTGTCAACTGCGTGCGACCTGTTGGTCTCCTACTTCTTCACACGGCCGACGGTGCTGTTGCTCGCTCGTACGAAGTGGATGGAGCGCCGCAAGGTGATGGGTATCGAAGTCGTTCCTGCTGGAGGTGTGTCATGAACGACATCGACACCGACGACTTCCTCGACGACGCGGTCGACGAACGGCTCGCTGGGCGACGGCACGGGCCCTTGGGTCGGTTGTATCACGGCGAGACGTCCATCGACTTCTACGGCCGTCGCTGGTGGGGTCTCGGCCTCTCGGCGGTGCTGTTGCTGGTCAGCCTGGGCTCCATCATTTCCCAGGGCCTCAACCTCAGCCTCGACTTCAAGGGTGGCGTCGCCTGGCAGGTCACGTCCGAGTCGCTGACCGAGACGCAGGCTCGCTCCGTGCTCACCGATGCCGGCCTCGAGGGCGGAAATGCAAAGGTGCATGAGCGCACCGGCGAGTCCGGCCGCGTGCTGGAGGTGCAGGTCGGTGATCAGCCCGACGAGGTGCGGCAACAGGTGCAGCAAGCCCTCGCCGATAAGGCAGTGGTCGGCATCGATCAGGTGAGCACCACGTCGGTGAGCTCCAGTTGGGGCAAGAGCATCACCGAGAAGGCACTTCGCGCACTCGTCGTCTTCCTGGTACTGGTGGCAGCGTTCATCGCCTGGCGGCTGGAGTGGCGCATGGCCGCCGCCGCCATCGCAGCCATGCTGCACGACGTGCTGCTCAGCGTCGGCGTCTACTCCTTGCTCGGCTTCGAGGTCACGCCGGCCACGGTGGTGGCGTTCCTCACCATCCTCGGCTTCTCGCTCTACGACACGATTGTCGTGTTCGACAAGGTGCGGGAGAACCAAGAGCGCTACAAGGCTATTCGCGTGCCATATGCCGACGTCATCAACGTGTCGATGAACCAGGTGCTGATGCGTTCGCTCAACACCAGCCTGGCCGCCATCTTGCCGGTGCTGTCGCTGCTGGTGCTGGGCTCGGGAATCCTCGGCGCCGTCACCCTGCGCGAATTCGCGCTGGCTCTGCTCGTCGGCCTCCTCATCGGTTCCTACTCGTCGATCTTCGTTGCATCACCGTTGGTGGCGATGGCGAAGGAGCGCGAGCCGCGTTACAAGTCGCTTCGCGGCCAGCACGCCACCGGTGCCGAACTCGAGCGTCTGGTCCACGGCCATTCCCCGTCCGGCCGTCGCGAGAGCCGGCGAATGTCGCAGGGTGAGGTGGCGCTCATCACTGCCGCCCTCACTCCCGAGGCCGTGCTCACGCACACGCTTCGACCGAGGAAGAAGAAGCGACGCGCATAGCGCTGCGCAGTACCCTCTACGGTTATGGCACCCAACGGACACTGGATCACACGGCTGGTTCGGGACATCCCCGACTACCCGCAGCCAGGTGTGACGTTCCGCGACATCACCCCATTGCTGGGTGACGCCGAGGGGTTCACCAAGTCGATCACCGAACTGGTGCATCGCTTCGTCGATGTACCGGTCGATCGCGTGCTGGGCATGGAAGCGCGGGGCTTCATCGTGGCGGCACCAGTGGCCTATCGCATGGGGGCCGGCTTCATCCCGGTCCGCAAGGCGGGAAAGCTGCCGTGGGCCGTGGTGCGCGAGGAGTATCAACTCGAGTACGGCAGCGACAAGCTGGAGATCCACCGCGACGCCATCCACCCCGGTGAGCGCATCCTGGTCATCGACGACGTGTTGGCCACTGGCGGCACCGCAGCCGCCACCTGCCGCCTCGTCGAGGCCCTCGGCGGCGTCGTCGTCGGCCTCGGCTTCCTCCTCGTGATCGAGGCCCTCGGCGGGCGCGAGCGTCTGAAGGGTCACCTGGTCGAGAGCCTGGCCAGGTACTGATGGCTGCTGTCGATCGTGTCCTGCCCTGGCGTCGCCACCAGAACGCGACCGCCGAGGAACTGACACCGTTGCTCACGGCGTATCGCCGGCGCCATCCGAAGGCGCCGGTCGCAATGATCAACCGCGCCTACGAGACGGCGAAGGAGGCGCACCGGAACCAACTGCGCAGCAGCGGCGAGAGCTACATCAACCACCCGATGGCGGTCGCCCAGATCGTGGCCGACCTCGGCCTCGACGAGATCTCGCTCGCCGCTGCGCTGCTGCACGACGCAGTGGAGGACACCGAGATCACCATCTCCGATGTGGAGAAGGCCTTCGGCCCGGAGGTCGCGCAGCTAGTCGATGGCCTCACCAAGCTCGAGCGCCTGCAGTTCGACTCGAAGGAGGCGCAGCAGGCGGCCACCATGCGCAAGATGCTGGTGGCGATGGCGCGCGACCTGCGGGTGCTGATCATCAAACTCGCCGACCGGCTGCACAACATGCGCACCATCGCCGCCATGCCCAGCGAGAAGCAGCAGCGCATCGCCCACGAGACGCTCGAGATCTATGCCCCGCTCGCACACCGATTGGGCATGCAGGAGCTGAAGCAGCAACTGGAAGACCTCTCCTTCGCATCGTTGTACCCGAAGCGCTACGCCGAGCTTGACCACCTCGTCGCGACACGCTCACCAGAGCGCGAGCTCTACTTGGCGAAAGCGATCGCAGAGGTGCAGGGGCGCCTGCAGGAGATGAACGTCACCGCCGAGGTGACCGGTCGCGGGAAGAACCTGTGGAGCATCTACGAGAAGATGGTGCAGAAGGGTCGCGAGTTCGACGACATCTTTGATCTGATTGCCGTGCGCGTCATCGTCGATTCCGTGAAGGACTGCTACGCCGCATTGGGCTGCATCCATGGCCGGTACAAGCCGGTGGTGGGTCGGTTCAAGGACTACATCGCGATGCCGAAGTTCAACCTGTACCAGAGCTTGCACACGACGGTCATCGGGCCGGGCGGCAAGGTCGTGGAGATGCAGATCCGTACCCGCGAGATGCACCTGCGGGCCGAGTGGGGGGTGGCTGCACACTGGGCGTACAAGGATGAGGGGGCAGCCAGCGACATCGATTGGCTGAACCGCATCATCGATTGGCAGGCCGAGGTCAGCGACCCGGCCGCGTTCATGGAGAACCTGAAGACGGATCTCGAGCAGGACGAGGTCTTCGTCTTCACCCCCAAGGGAAAGGTGGTCACACTGCCGGTGGGGTCCACCACCGTCGACTTCGCCTATGCAGTGCACACCGAAGTCGGCCATGCGTGCATCGGCGCCAAGGTGAACGGCCGGTTGGTCCCGTTGCAGCACCACTTGAAGAGCGGCGACACCTGCGAGGTCTTCACCTCCAAGTTGGAATCCGCTGGCCCAACACGCGACTGGCTGCAGTTCGTCGAGTCGCCGCGAGCGCGCAACAAGATCAAGCAGTGGTTCTCGCGTGAGCGCCGCGAGGACATGGTCGAGGCCGGGCGTGACGAGCTGATCAAGGAGTTCCGTCGCGAGGGCTTGCCGATCCAACGCATGTGGGCCAGCGATGCGATCGTCGCCGAGATCGAGGCGGCCTCGTTCGCCGATCTTGATTCGCTGCTCGCCGGCGTCGGCGAGGGTCATGTGTCGGCGCGCTCGCTCGCGCAGAAGGTTGCCCGCGGGTTCCGCACGGGCGACGATGCCGAGCAGCCGGCGGCCACCGTGCTGCCCCCAAGCCGTGGACCGCGCCGTCCACGCAACATCGCCGGGGTGCACGTGGAAGGGCTCGACGATGTGCTCGTGCGTCTGTCGCGCTGCTGCACGCCGGTGCCCGGCGACGACATCGTCGGTTTCGTCACCCGCGGTCGCGGGGTGTCGGTGCACCGAACCGACTGCGCCAACGCGGAGAGCCTGATGTCGCAGCAGGCTGCCCGTCTCGTCGACGTGGAGTGGGACGGCGACCAGTCGCGTGCGGTGTTCCGCGCCGGCGTCGAGGTGGTGGCGCTCGATCGTTCGAAGCTGTTGCGCGACGTGGCCAACTCGCTGAGCGAGCAACACGTCAACATCGTCGCGTGCAGCACGCACACCGGCTCTGACCGAGTGGCCAGGATGCGCTTCGAGTTCGAGATGGCCGACCCTTCGCACCTCGAATCAGTGCTGCGCACGATCAAACAGATCGATGCCGTCTACGACGCCTACCGGCTGGTGCCGGGCAAAGGCTGAGCCCCACGGAGGCCGCGGAAAAGG
>JANONE010000408.1:0-6328 GCA_031420675.1 Ilumatobacteraceae bacterium
CCACAACCTACGACTTCGAGCCGCTGTTCGCCCTCCTGACCAATGCGTCTTGGTAGTGATCGCGTGTACGCACTCACGACGTGCGTCAGCGAGTCATCGCGTGGCACGGGTTGCCACACCTCCGCAATCGTGGAGACCCGAACTGTGTATTCCGGCTCGACGGGCGAGATTCTGGGTGGATCCGGCCGGTGAGTTTTTCGGGGAAGCTCGATCTCGATGTCACCCGCGTGCGCCATTTCGCCCGTCTGTCTAGTCAGCATTTGGCCTACTGCGAAATGCCTGACCAAAGAAGGAGAGTCACATGCAGTTATACAAGAAGGGATTGGTAGCCGTCGCTCTGGTGTCGGGTGCGGTGACCTTTTCAGCTGGGTCTGCGTACGCCGGTCATGACCATTTCGTGGTGACCCCGAATGGGAATTGCCATCAGGTGGCGCGAGGGCAGACCGCGATCAACGACCGTGCCCATGGTGGATACCACCAGTTCCACGTCCATGTGCACTTCGGTGCAACAGACGGTCCCGGTGCACCGGTCGAACTCGGCGACGGACACTCTGTTGTCGCGGTCTACAAGGATGTCTGCCCCGCTCCCTAGACAACGCAACCGGAAGCAACTGGTCGCGTAGACGCGCGACGCGGCCCCCGGTGTGAACCGAGGGCCGCGTAGCGGAACAGGTCATTGCGCGGGCAATCGCATCCGAAGGGCCCCGCCAGTCCGTTCGGTACTCGGATCGGGTCGAGCAGCTCCACCGGACTGTTCTCGACGACACCCGCCTCGGCTTCAACAGCCCACCGATCCATTGACGTCGGACTTGTAGGAAGGCTTGGTTTACCGCGCTCTTCAACCTGGCCAACCGTGCCGCCGCCAATTTGCGGTCGCACGGGCGAGGTTGTTAGGGTCGCCTTACATGAACCAGAACCCTCTCCACACTGATCGGCGAACGGTCCGTAGGCGCGCTGTTGCTGTGCTCGTCGGCCTTGTTCTGCTCGGCACCGCCTGTTCGTCCGACTCCGAGTCCGACGGCACGGCTGCGCCGGGCACGACCGCTTCTCCGGTCGACACCGAACCAGCCGTTGCCGGCTCGCTCACCGTCTACAGCGGCCGCAGCGAGGACTTGGTCGCCCCGATCCTCGAGCGGTTCACCGACGAGACTGGCATCGAGGTCGCGTTCCGCGCGGGCGGCAGTGGAGAGCTCGCGGCGCAGCTGCTCACGGAGGGCGACGCCTCGCCTGCCGACGTGTTCTTCTCGCAGGACGCCGGTGCACTCGGCGCGGTCGAGCAGGCCGGCCTGTTCGCCGCGATGCCCGACGACCTGCTGTCGATCGTGTCGCCGGAATTCCGCTCCGCGAACGGGCAGTGGGTGGGTGTCAGCGGACGCGTGCGCGTGCTCGTCGTCAACCCGGAGCTCGTGCCGGAGCCGCCGACGACGATCGACGAGCTCCTCGACGCAAAATGGAAAGGCAAGCTCGGCTTCGCACCGACCAACGCCTCATGGCAGTCATTCGTGACCGCGTTGCGGCTGACCCGCGGTGAGGAGGGTGCGCGCACATGGCTGGAGGGCTTCAAGGCGCAGGAGCCCGTCGCCTACGAGGGCAACAGCGCCGTGCGCGACGCGGTCGACGCAGGCGAGATCGCGATCGGTCTCACGAACCACTACTACGTCTACGAGAAGATCGCCGCGGAGGGCGAGGACGCCGTCGTTGCCCGCAACCAGTTCCTCGCCGCGGGTGATCCCGGCGGCCTAGTCAACGTCGCGGGGATCGGCGTGCTCGAGTCGAGTAGCAACAAGGACCTCGCGTTCCGACTCGTCGAGTTCCTGCTCGGCGAGACGGGGCAGACGTACTTCGCCGAGACGACTTACGAGTACCCGTTGCGTGAAGGTGTCCCCGTGGCCGAGGGGCTTCCGGCGCTCGACTCGCTGCAGCCGCTCAAGATCAATCTTTCTGACCTCTCCTCGATTGAAGCGACCCAGGAGCTGCTCTCCGACGTCGGGTTGTTGACGCTCTGAAGGGCGAGCGGAAACGACTCGACGTGACGCCGTGAGCGAGCTGGTACCGAAAGTCCAGCTCTTCGCAGCGGCGGTTCCACCGGGGGGCGCCCCGACGGGACCGCGCCGGCGGCGCCCGCCGCTGCTCGTCGCGCTCGCCGGCACGGCGGCCGCTGCCGTCGCGGTCGGGCCGATCTGGTACCTCGTCGATCGCGCGCTCGAGCGCGGCTGGGACAACACCGTCGACGAGCTGTGGCAGCGACGGACGCTCGACCTGGTCGCGCGGAGCGTCGGGCTGGCGGTCACGGTCACGGCGGCGTGCGTGCTGATCGGTGTCGCCGCGGCGTGGCTCGTCGTGCGCAGCAACCTCCGTGGGCGGGGCGTGCTGCGCATTTTGTTCGCACTGCCGCTCGCGATTCCGTCGTACCTGTCGGCGTTCGCGTGGGTGTCGTGGGATCGCGACCTCGCAGGGTTCTGGGGTGCGACCCTTGTGCTGACCATGGTCTCGTATCCGTTCGTCTACTTGCCGGCCGTCGCCGCCATCCGCCACCTCGATCCCGCGCAGGAGGAGGTGGCCCGCTCTCTGGGCCGCTCGCGCTGGTCGATCGCGATCGGTCTCACGCTTCGCCAGGTCCGCTCCTCGATCACCGCCGGCGCGCTGCTCGTCGCGCTGTACGTGCTCAGCGACTTCGGCGCGGTCGCAGCGATGCGGTACGAGGTGTTCACGTGGGTGATCTACGGCGCGTACCGTGCCGGGTTCAACCCGACTCGCGCGGCGGTGCTCGCCCTCCCGCTGATCGTTATCGCCCTCGTGCTCGTCACCGCCGAGGCAAGGGCACGTGGCCGCGCCGAGTCGGCGCGCATCGGCTCGGGCGCTGCTCGCCGGGGCGCGCAGGTGCCGCTCGGGCGAGCTGCGCCGCTGGCGTGGCTGATGTCGCTCACCGTCCTCGGCGCCGCCGTCGGCTTTCCTGTGTACCGCGTCATCCATTGGGTCACCACGTTCGAGTCGACCGAAGTCGATCTCGGCGACGTCTCGCGTGCGCTCGGCAAGACGCTCACCCTTGCCGCGTTCGCCTCGGTCGCGACGGTCGCGCTTGCGATCCCCGTCGGCATCCTCGCCGCCAGGTTCAAGAGCGCGACGTCACTCGCGATCGAGCGTTCGACGTACGTCGCGCACGCGCTTCCCGGCATCGTCGTCGCGATCTCCCTCGTCTACATCGGCGTGCGCGTGCTCCGTCCGATCTACCTCCAGACACCGTTGCTCGTCCTCGGCTACGTCGTGCTGTTCCTCCCTCTCGCAGTGGGGGCGGTACGGTCGTCGATCGAGCAGTCGCCGGTGGGTCTCGAGGAGGTGGCGCGCTCGCTCGGCACGACGTCGCGGAGGGTGACCCTGCGCATCACCGCGCCGCTGGCGATACCGGGGATCGCAGCAGGCGCGGCATTGGTGTTCCTGTCGACGATGAAGGAGCTGCCGGTGACGCTCGTGCTTCACCCGACGGGGACCGAGACTCTGGCCACGACGTTGTGGCGGTATACGACGATCTCCGACTACGCGAATGCCGGCCCATACGCGCTCGCGCTGGTGCTGTTCGGGGCCATCCCGACCGCGCTGTTGAGCGCGGCGCTGTTCGCGAGGCGCGACCGTGCCGCGCCGGGACTGCGTCGCCGTGACTGAGGGATCGGCGCACAAGGCGGCTCCGGCGCTTGAGCTGCGCGCGCTACGCAAGGCCTACGGGCGCAACGTCGTGCTCGACGGTGTCGACCTCGTCGTCCCCCGCGGGGGCATAGCTGCAGTGCTCGGACCGTCGGGGGGCGGGAAGACTACGTTGCTGCGGATCGTCGCCGGGTTCGAGCATCCGGACGCCGGGGAGGTGTTGCTCAACGGGAGGGTGGTCGCGGGGCCGGAAGTCAACGTGCCGGCCGAGCAGCGTCGCGTCGGTGTCGTGCCGCAGGAGGGAGCGCTGTTCCCACACCTCGATGTCGCCGGCAACGTCGGCTTCGGGCTCCCGAGGGGCCACGCGTCGCGGGAGCGGATCGCTGAGGTGCTCGAGCTCGTCGGACTTCCCGGATCGCTGCGCGCCCGTCCCAACCAGTTGTCTGGGGGACAGCAGCACCGGGTCGCTCTCGCCCGCGCCCTCGCGCCCCGGCCACAGATCGTCGTACTCGACGAGCCGTTCTCGTCGCTCGACGCAGGGTTGCGCGCCGAGGTACGCGAGGAGGTGATGCTCGCCCTGCAGGCCGCCGCCACGACCGCGATCGTGGTCACACACGATCAGCAGGAGGCGCTGTCGGTTGCCGACCAAGTCGCCGTGCTCCTCGACGGACGCGTCGCGCAGAGCGCCGACCCAGAGACCCTCTACAACCTGCCGGCGAGCCTGGCGGTAGCGACCTTCGTCGGAGAGGCTGTCGTCCTCGCCGGTGAGGTGGACAGCGATGGTCGCATCGTCTGTGCACTGGGATCGCTCATCATCCGGGGCGGCACCCGAAGTGCCGGCACCGTCGACGTGGTCGTTAGGCCTGAGCAGATCGACGTGCTCGCTCCCGGGTTCGCCCGCGCCCTGTCGGGAGCAGGCGAAGGAATCGCGGGAACGGTCGTGTCCCGCTCGTTCTTCGGCCACGACGGCGTCGTGCGCGTCCTCGTCGGCAACTCCACCGTCGTCACCGCTCGCCTCCACGTGGCGCACCTCCCCACCCCAGGCTCCGCCGTCGTCCTACGGGTGAACTCTCCGGTGTCGGTGTTCTCCAGGACCGCCTCACTGGACTCGGCGTAATTCCTTCCTGAACCGGTTCGTGACGGCGCAGGCCGACGGGATCAAGTGCCGCGACTGCCGCCTTGAGCAGATCGCCGACAACGAACGGCGCTACCCGATACGCGTCCGCACTCGGCTCGCCACTCTTTGAAGCCCTCTGGCCGAAGACGTGAGTGGAGCAGATGGCGATCACGATTCCGAGGTGGGGTGCGCCGCGGCTCAGCTGCGGAAGGCCGGGTAGCCACCGAAGCGGATGCTGGCTCCTGCGAGCACAAAGCCCACCGCGGCCAGGGTGACGACTCGGATGTGCCAAGCCAACTTCGGCAGGGTTGCGTCGTCGAGTCGGGGAATCACGCGAAGCCGGGCGTGTAGCGCCAGTGCCAGCGTCAACGCCAGCAGGCCGAGTTTGATCTGCACGACACGGGCCACCGAGTTGGCTTGGAACCAGTGGTCCGGTGAGCCGAGGAGGTGGTAGGCGAGCCACAGACCGGTGACGATCTGCGTCCCGAGCGCGGGGAGGCCGACGCGTTCGAAGCTTGCTTCGAAGTCGCTGACGATCGACGCCTGCCGCTGTCGGAGTGCCCGAGGGAGGATGGTGAGAGCAAGAACGAGGTGTCCCCCCGCCCAGATGGTGGCCCCGAGGAGGTGCAGGCTCAGCATGGTGTAGTACATCAGCCGCATCATTCCTCCTTGTCGACCCGCGGGCTGGGCGAATCGTTGGTTGTTCGGTCTGTGACCTTACGTCCGAGCCGTGCCGGGGCGTTCTCGCAAGGGAAGTAAGCTGCCGTGATGACTCCAACGGTGGCGTCCCTTCGCGACGGCGTGCAATCGCTCGTCGACGCGTGGAAGCCTCAACGGAGCCAGCGTCAAGAGCGACGGTCTCTGGAGCGAGCCGACTTCGCCGAGCTTCGTGATGCGGGATTTCTGCGGACGGTGGTTCCCGAGACCATGGGTGGTCTGTGGCGCGACACCCCATCGTCTGCGCGGATGGTGTGCGATCTGCTCCGCTTACTGGCGACGGCCGACCCTTCTGTCGCCCTCGTGGCGGCGATGCATCCTTCGGTTGTGGCGTTCTGGCTGCTCAACCCCGATCCGAGCCAACCGGCGTGGGAGCGACAGCGGCAAGCGGTCTTCGCCAGCGCCGAGTCAGGCGAGCAGTGGGGCACGATCACGTCCGAACCCGGCAGCGGAGGCGACATCAGCCATACGCGGGCGACGGCGACCCCCACCGATGACGAAGCGTTCATGGTCGGCCGCTCGTACGCGATCACCGGCGACAAGCACTTCGGCAGCGGGTCGGGCATCGCCGACCGGATGATCACGACCGCGATCCCCGAAGGAGAGGACGCGCCGACGATCTTCGCCCTCGACGTGCGCGGCCGCCCCTGGGATGGCACTTCCGGTTTGACATTGATCGCGGAGTGGGACGGCGTTGGCATGGCGGCGACCCAGAGCCACGCGATGCGCCTCGACCGCGCCCCGGGAGTGCGTCTCGCTCGAGAGGGTCCGCTGAGCGACCTCACGGCGGGTGCCGGAGCATTTGTCGCAACGGCGTTCACCGCTGTGATCCTCGGTGTCCTCGACGAGGCGATG
>JANONE010000409.1:0-7146 GCA_031420675.1 Ilumatobacteraceae bacterium
TTTGGTCTCTTTTCGTCTCGATCTTGGATAGTAATCGCGACCAAAAGCCACAGCGGCAGGGGTTTGTCAGCTGTTGCGGGAGTTGTAGTCGGCGATCAGGCCGGTGGCTTGGTTGGCGGCGCCGTCGAGGATGGTCTGCACGTCGGCGCCGTCGAAGATCGCCGCCACCGCGGTGGCGAGCACCGAACGGATCTCGCGTAGCGGACCTACCACCGGGCCCGACGACGTGAGCGCGTCGGGTGATGCCGCGAGCTGCGCGTACGCCACTGAGAATCGCGGATCGGTGGCCAACGTGGTCTTGTACGGCTCGAGGTCGACCGCGTCGGTGCGCACAGGGATGTAGCCGGTGGCCGCAGCCCATTGGCTCTGCTGCTGGGCACCCACCAGATAGGTGATGAAGTCCCATGTGGCGGCAGTGCGTACGTCGTCGCCGGTGTCCACCGGCCACAGCGAGGCGCCACCGATCAGGGCCCCGGGCTTGCCGTCCGGGCCGGGCATCGGCCCGACACCGACATCGTCGGGGCCGAGCTGCGGGAACTGGCCCCCGGCCAACACCACAAGCACCTGCCCGAGCGAGGCCGAGGTGGCGATGGTCATTGCCGCCGGCTCCTTCTCATCGGCGAGCTTGAGCAGGTTGTCGAAGCCGGTCTGGGTGTTGTCGCCCACGTTCACGGCGAGGCCGTCCTGCAGCAACTGCTGCAGATAGGTCAGCAGATCGACGCCGGTCTGGTTGTTGTACAGCACCTTCGTGGCGCGACTCGTGCGGCCGTTGTCGCCGTCGACGTAGAACTCCTGCGCTTTGCAGAACCACTGTTCGACGTACCAGCCACCACCGGAGTCGAAGCCGGACTCGAGGGCGACGCCATACTTGGCAGCGCCGGAGTCGACGATCTGCTGGCTGAACTGGCGCATTTCGTCGAGCGACTGGGGTGGCTTGTTCGGGTCGAGGCCTGCCGCGGCGAAGACCTTCTTGTTGTAGAACAGCACCGGGTTGGAGATGTTGAACGGCATCGACCACTGCACGCCCTGGGTCGTGTAGGCGCCGAGTGCGGTGGGCAGGAACGCCGACGTGTCGAAGCCGCTGGCCTCGACGCACTTGCCAACGGGCACGGTGCTCTTGGTGTCGACCATCGCCTGCACCTGATACTCGGGTAGCTGCACCAGGTCGGGGCGTGCGTCCGGGCCCGCCAAGTAGTAGTTGTCGGCCGTCTCCTCATAACTGCCCTGCACGAGGTTGACCTTCACCTTGTCCTGGCTGGCGTTGTAGGCATCGGTGAGCTTGACGATTTCCTCCCCGAGCGCAGCCGACATGCCGTGCCAGAACGTGATCTCGGTCGTGCCGGTAGCCGACGCCAGCGCACCGGTGGGGCAGTCGGGAAGCAGATCAGGAGCCACCGTGGTGGTGGTCGCAACGGCCGAGTCGCCCGGCGCGAGCGTCTCGGCGGGGGCCTGCGTGGGGGTGGTGGGCTTCTCGCCCGAATCAGTGATGTCGCCGCCCCCGCTGCAGGCGGCCACCAGGCCGAGCACGGCGAGCAGGACCAGGGGGCGACGAGCGCGCAACGTGGGCATCAGCCCTTCACCGCCCCGGCGGTGAGACCGCGGACCAACTGGCGTTGGAAGACGATCAACAGAATGAAGATGGGAAGTGCAGCGACCACGAGTCCTCCTGTGACGAGATTCAGCCTGCTGATGTCGGTGTTCTTGAGGCGGTCGAGACCGATCTGGATCGTCTCGTGAGCGCGATCGCCGCGGATCACCTGCGACGGCCACAGGTAAGCATTCCAGGTGCCGAGGAAGGTAAACAAACCCAGTGCCCCGAGAGTGGGCCGGCTGAGCGGCGCGGCAACCTCCCAGAGGAAGCGCAAGTGTCCCACACCGTCCAGCGAGGCGGCCTCGCGCAGCTCGTGGGGCAACTGCAGGAACACTTGTCGTACGAGGAACACGCCGAACGTGCTGGCCAGCGAGGGCACGATCAGGCCCTGGTAAGAGTTGATCCAGCCCAGCGAATCGGCCGTGCGCTGGTTGAAAACCACCGTCACCTCGCCGGGCACCAACATGGTGGCGAGATAGAAGACGAAGATCGGGCCCTTGAACGGGAAATTCAGGAAAGCGAACGCGTACGCCGCCAACAGGCTGGTGACGATGACACCGAAAGTGACCACGATCGACACGAACAGGCTGTTCAGCAACAGTCGGCCGAGGTGCCCCTGCGTCCAGGCGGAGCGGATGGTGGACAGCGTGAGGTCGACCGGTAACAGCGAACGCGGATGGTCCAGCGAATCGGGGCCGGACTTCAACGACTGCAGCAGGATCGCGTAGATCGGGAACAGCACGATTGCCGCGATGAAGATCAGGAGGGTGTATCGGCCAACCTTGCGGAGACCGCGCGTAGTGCTGACCGAGGCAATGTCAGTTGCCATAGTGCACCCGCTTCTCGAAGCCGCGGAACTGCACCAACGCGAACACCAGCGAGATCAGGAACAAGAGCACCGCCGCCGCGGATTTGAGTCCGATGTCGCCACTGATGATCGAGTTCTTCCCGTATATGAGGTACGGGATGGTGGTCGTGGACTTCTCCGGCTCGGGGCCACCGCCGGTGAGGAGCGCTACCTCACCGTACGTCTGCAACGCACGGGTGGTGAGGACGACACTGATGAAGAGGATCGACGGCGACAGCATCGGCAACGTGACGTTGGTGAACCTTCGAAAACTGCCCGCACCGTCCACATAGGCGCTCTCGTAGAGCTCCTTGGGCACGCTTTGCAAGCCGGCAGTGATGACGATGAATGTGAACCCGAGGCTGGCCCAGATGCTGCTCAGTGCAACAGCAGGCAGCGCCGTGTTCGGGTCGCGTAGCAAGCCGGGATTCTTCAGAGACGGGATCCAGCCGCTGAACAGGTCGGACAGCACGCCGATCTCCGGTTGCAGCAGTACGAACCACACCAGGCTGGCCACTGCGACGCTGGTGGCGATGGTGCTCGAGAAGACGGTGCGGAAGAACCCGATGCCACGCAGGTGCTTGTCGGCCAGCACGGCCAGGCCGATGCCGAGGATGAGGCCGGCCGGCACGGTCATCAGCGCCAGTTTGACCGACACCATCAGCGCGTCCTGGAAGTTCTTGCTCAGGAAGACGTCGAGATACTGGCCCCAGCCGGCCTCGCGGCACTTGCTGCCGGTGATGTTGCATCGCAGGTGACCGCTCTGGATTGCACGAACCAACGGGTAGATGGTCCAGACAGCGAGCAGCGTGAACGAAGCCACCAACATCACCAACGCGGCCGGCACGTCGCGCAGTCGCCGCCTCACGGCACACGCACCCCGGTGACGGCATCGAAGCGGTGCAGGTGTTGCGGCGCCACATCGAACTGCACGACCTCGCCGACGATCGGCAGGTCGCTGCTGGGAGCGACGCGTGCGGCAAGACGAGTGCCGCCGTCGGACTCGGTGAGCAAAAGCACTTCGTGGCCGAGGTGTTCAACCTGGCGCACGGTGCCCTGCAGCGGTCCGCCGGGCGTGAGCAGCAGGTGCTCGGGGCGGATGCCCACCTGGACGAGGTTGCTGCCGAACAGGCCGGGCGGCAGCAGGTTCATCGGTGGGGTGCCGATGAACTGGGCGACGAACGCCGACGCCGGGTAGTCGTACACGTCCTGCGGGGTGCCCACTTGCTCGAGCCGACCGGCGTTGAGCACGGCCACACGACTGCCCATCGTCATCGCCTCCACCTGGTCGTGGGTGACGTAGAGGAACGTGCTGTCGAGGCGGCGGTGCAAGTCGACCAGTTCGGTGCGCGTGTCGCCGCGCAGCTTGGCATCGAGGTTGCTGAGCGGTTCGTCCATCAGGAACACGGCGGGGTTGCGCACGATGGCGCGGGCCAGCGCGACTCGCTGCCGTTGCCCACCGCTGAGCTGGCCGGGTTTGCGACGCATGTAGTCGGTGAGGCCGAGCACATCGGCGGCCTTCTGCGCGTCGGCCGCACGCTCGGCCTTGGCCACGCCGCGCACCTTCAGCGGGAACTCGATGTTGGCAGCCACCGTCTTGTGCGGGTACAGCGCGTAGCTCTGGAAGACCATGGCGATGTCGCGCAGCTTGGGCTCGACGTCGTTCACCCGCCGCTCGCCGATGTAGACGTCGCCGCCGGTCGGGTCCTCGAGGCCGGCAACCACGCGCAGCAACGTGCTCTTCCCGCAGCCCGATGGGCCGAGCAGGATCATGAACTCATGATCCTGGACGTCGAGGGAAACATCGTCGACCGCAGTCACCGTGTCGTCGCCGTCACCGAATGTCTTGGTGACGTGTTCCAGCCGTACCTGTGCCACGGCCGCACCATACGCCATCTGCACGCGGCCCTCGACGAACACACGAAGAGAACGCCGAGGTCACCCGATCGCTAGCCTGACCGGCCATGGACACCGAGGCCGCGCCGACCGAACCCACTGCTCTCCCGGCGCCGCTGGATCTCGACGGCATCGAGCGCGATCTCGCCGACGTCGAGGCGGCCCTCGCCCGGTTGGATGCCGGCACGTACTGGGCCGATGAGGTCACCGGTGACGAGCTGCCCGCCGAGCTGTTGGCCGCACACCCCACGGCGCGCCGCGCCGGAGAGTGAGCAACGCTCGCCTGCTCCGCGTGCGGCGGACGCTGCGCGTCTGGCGGTTGATGGCCCGCAACGGGGCACGATTCGTGTGGCACCGCATTCGGCGACCTTTCGTGCGTGGCAGTCGGCGCGACGAGCTCGACAACCGCCTTGCGATCCGCACCTCGCGAGACGTCGCCCGCGAGCTGGGCAACATGAAGGGCGCGCTGATGAAGTTCGGGCAACTTCTGAGCTTCATCATGGAGGCGCTGCCGCCGGAAGCCCAGCAGGCTCTGGCCACCTTGCAGGCAGATGCTCCGCCGATGGCCCCCGAGGCTGCGGAAGGTGTGGTGCGTGCCGAGTTGGGGGCTCCCCCACAGAAGGTGTTCCTGGACTGGCAGGTCGCGCCTATCGCCGCCGCGAGCATCGGCCAGGTGCACCGCGCGGTCACTCGTGACGGGCGCGACGTGGCCGTGAAGGTGCAGTACCCGGGCGTGGGCGATGCGATCGAGACCGATCTGAACAACACCGAAGGCATGTACCGCCTGGTCGGTGCCTTCGCGCTGAAGGGACTCGACACCAAGGGCTTGGTCGACGAGTTGCGAGCCCGCATGCGCGACGAGATCGACTACCGACTGGAGGCTGCGAACCAACGCGAGTTCGCCACCCACTTCGCCGGACACCCGTTCGTCATCATTCCCGCCGTCGACACCAAGACGAGCACTATGCGAGTGCTCACCACCGAGTGGGCGGAGGGCATCGGTTTCGCAGAGTTCCTCGCCACGGCCACACGGTCGGCGAAGGAACGCGCCGGCGAGAGCATCTGGCGATTCGCACAACATGCCATCTTCAAGATGGGGGCGTTCAACGGCGACCCGCATCCTGGCAACTACCGGTTCTCCATCGACGGGCGGGTCACATTCCTCGACTTCGGGTTGGTGAAGCGGTGGACGCCCGGCGAATGGGAACGGTTGCTCCCCAGCATGGAGGCCATCATCGTGCAGCGCGACCCGGAACGCTTGCTCGCCGCGATGGAATCTGTCGGGTTCTTGAAGGCGGGCCACGGGCTGGCGGCAGACCTGGTGTACGAATACGTGAGCACGCCGTACAAGGCATACCTCACCGAACGGTTCGCGTTCGACCGCCACTTCGTGAAGAACACGATGGCAACGATCATCGACGTCAAGGGTCCATACTCGGAGGTCATCGAGCGGCTGAACTTGCCGGTCAGCTTCGTCATCCTCGACCGCGTGGTGTGGGGCGTGAACGCGATCCTCGGCAAGCTCGAGGTCGAGGCACCGTGGCGAGCGATGTTGCTGGAATACCTGCACGACGGCCCACCGGCCACTCCCATGGGCGAAGCCGAGCGGGCCTGGCTGCAGCGCCGCTGACCGCTGCCCCGCCCGTGAGCCGACTGATTCGCCGCTGCCGGTCCACTACCGGCCCGAGAGGGCGCCGCCGGTAGGGTGCGACCCATCGTCTGCACCGCACCAGACGGAACCGGGGGGATTTCATGGCTGATCCGTACAAGCCGAGAGCACCGTTTGCGCCGTGGGATCGGCGGCAACTGCCCGGCCTGTTCGACGTGGAGGAAACGGCGCGGCGCGTGGGCAACTACAAGTGGGCCGAGATGAAGCTGTTCGAGGCGCTCGGCGGTTGGGTCGCCACGGTGCCCGAACTCGACGTCAAGATGCGGCTGGGCACCCACTGCTACCACCACGCATGGCACGCCGAGCTGTGGCACAAGCGCCTGCCCGAGCTGCGCGAGATGAACCCCGACCGCCTCACCGTGCCCGCCAACGACGCGCTCGTGCGGTTCGTGGAGGCGCTCACCGAACCCGAGGCCGCCGACCAGACCATCGAGAAGTTGGTCGGCGTGTATCGCGTGTTCATCCCCCACTTCATCTCGGCCTACACGTACCACCGCAACAACACCAGCGAAATCACCGACGCTCCCACCATCCGCTCGCTGAACTTCGCGTTGCAGGACGAGTTCGACGATTGGCGCGACGGGGAGATGCTGATTCAGTCGTTGATCGAAACGTCCGAAGAAGTGGAACGTGCGGCGGCACAACAGGCAAAGTTGGAGAAATTGATGGTGGAGGCCGGCGGCATTGCCGGCCCTGGCTCGATCGGGAGTGTGTGATGCGCAAGTTCTTTCCTGTGGAGGAGTTGGCCCGCGACGAGCGGTTCAGCCAGATCACCATGCGCCAGAGCGAGGCCGACCCGCGTAGTTCGCTGGTGGCCGAGGTGGCAGGTCGGCGCCCCAAGACCAACCGGCTCACGCCCGATCGGCCCGACGCCAGCGATGCCGCGCGCAGCCTGATGCACGGCATCTTCGTCGGCGAGATCCAGGCACTCGAGGGCGCCGGCCGTACCTGCCACGACTTCGAGACCGGCAGCGGCCTCTCGCCGGACACAGTTCCCTTCGCGCTGAAGCTGGACATGGCCCGCCAGGCCTGGGACGAAGCCCGCCACGTGGAGATCAGCGTCAAGCTCAGCGATTGGATGGGCAGCGAGATCGGTCAGTTCGCGGAGAACACGGTGCTGTTCGAAGTGGCCTGCAGCAACGA
>JANONE010000410.1:0-2286 GCA_031420675.1 Ilumatobacteraceae bacterium
CCACGCTGACGCCCGACCAGATACGCGAGACCACTGCGCTGAACGCGGTTGAGTGCGAGCTGATCGACGAGGCAATCGGTCGCGTGCTCGCAGCCGTCGGTGCACGCGGCTGGGGCGACGACCTCGACATCGTCTTCACCACCGACCATGGCGAGTTGGGCGGCGACTTCGGCCTGCTGTTCAAGGGTCCGTACCACGTCGAGGGTCTCATGCGGCTGCCACTGATCTGGCGCCCTGCGCCGTCATCGGGAGCAACGCCGGCGGTGGTCACCAAGCCGGTCGGTCATGTGGACCTGGCGCCGACCTTCTGCGCCATCGCCGGCTTACCGGCGCCCTCCTGGATGGAGGGCAAGGCGCTGCCCATCGACGATGCCGACGCCGCTCACCGCGGTTTCGAGCGCGTTCTCACCGAGTGGGACAGCGAGCTGTTCGGGGTTTCGGTGCACCTGCGCACGATCACCCGCGATGGCTGGGTGTGCACGACGTACCAGCCCGGCTCCGTCCACGACGGCAGCGAGGGTGAGCTCTACGACCTGTCCGGCGACCCACTGCAGCGCGTGAACCGCTGGAACGACCCCTCGCTGGCGGCGCTGCAGAGCGACCTCATCGCCGACCTGTGGGACCACCAGCCACCGATGAAATCGCCCCTCCCCGGCGTGGAAGCCCCGGTGTGAGCCCCCGTGTGCGCGCCGCTTCTTCGCGGCTCGACGAGCGACGCGTAGCGAGCCTTCGCCAGTGCCGCCAGGCTCAGCCGGGCGTGCGATGGAGCCGACGCGACCACCAATCGTGGAAGTGGGCAACTCCGGCCTCGAGCGCTGTGCCCGACACGTTCGGGAAGTAGC
This sequence comes from Ilumatobacteraceae bacterium, assembly GCA_031420675.1. Taxonomy (GTDB): domain Bacteria; phylum Actinomycetota; class Acidimicrobiia; order Acidimicrobiales; family Ilumatobacteraceae; genus UBA668. The sequence goes on from JANONE010000410.1 coordinate 843, forward strand.
GATCGATATCGAGTCCCAGCGAAGCGGCGCGCTGCAGGCCATCGAATCGCGACTCCACCAGCACCCTGTCCTCCACTACCGTTTCGTCGTAGGCGTCGCGGATGATCTGCGGCAGGCCGGGTACCAGGCGTTCCATGTCGGCCGGCACGCAGTAGTGCACACGATTGACGTACTGCTCGGGGCCCACTGGCACCACGACCGAAACGACCCGCAAGCCGTTGTATGCCTCGATCATCAAGTTCGGATACACGGCGGCCCACGCGACCGCCATCTCGGGCGTCGGCTCGCCACGCAAGGCGTGGTACTCGTCGAGGCCGTCGATCCACTGCCGGTAGCGCGGTGATCGGTCACCCCGCGCCGCGGAGAGCTGGAGGAACTGCACGTGGAAGTTGTCGCCGAACGTCCACTCGATGGAGTCGCAGTCGACGAACGAGGCGAGGCCCGGGTGGTACGGGGGCACGTGATAGCAATCGCCGTAGACCTCGAGGAACGTCTTCCAGTCGCCGCGGAAGTGGTCGTCGTGGGACGCGACGATGACCAAGTCGTGGAGGTCGAGCCACGAGACGATGCCGCGCTCCTCGAAGTCGGCGTCGATGCGAGCAAGGTCGGCGGCGTACTCGTCGGTTCGCGCCGGGTCGACGGCGAAGTGGAAACCGTGCCACGACAAGACCGAGAAGCTGGGCAGGGCCAGTCGGCACCGGGTGGCGTCACCGACCTCGCCCACTCCGAAGTCCATGTTGCGGCCACCGATCAGCGAACCGTCGCGACGGAACGACCAGTCGTGGAAAGGACATGCGACCCACGAGCGACGCACCGGCGTGTCGTCGTCGACGAGGGGCCGGCACGCGTGGGTGCAGAGGTTGGCAAGCGCCCGTACGACACCTTCGTCGTCGCGGGTGAGCAGGAGGCGCGGGTCGGCGTCGGCACGGCGGTAGCCGCTCTCGGGCAGGAGCAGGTCGTGGCCGAGGTACACCAAACCGGAGGACGGTGCGAAGAGTTGTTGCAACTCGTCGGCGAAGACGTGAGCGTTGGAGTACGCATCAGGCGGCAGCGGGCCGGTCGCACCGGGATCGAACGAGTGGCCGGCGCGATGCCAGACGGGGGACATCACAACGGGGAACGGTAGCAGGGCACTGTCGGACGCCCCCTGTGTCCTGCGTCGTTCGACGACAAGGTGACGGCGCGACATGACGGGATCAGGATGGTGTGGGAAAGTGAGCCTCATGCTCTCGACGACTCGAAGAGCGGGCGTCTCATTTGTCCTCACATGTGTCTTGGCTGCGGGCGCCCTTCCGGCGCTCGAGTCGCCGCCGGTTGTCGAAGCCGCCTGCGCTGCGCCAGCCGTCGGCGTCTCACCGACGACGTCGGCAGGCAGCTCCGGTTTCGTTGCCGTTGAGCCAGTTCGACTGGTCGACACCCGGGTGGGGAAGGGCGCGCCGCAGGC
>JANONE010000411.1:0-6103 GCA_031420675.1 Ilumatobacteraceae bacterium
GCCGGCGGATCATCTCGCTGACGGCCGGCCGGCTGACCTGCAGGCGTTCGGCAATGCGGGCCTGGATGACGGTGACGTCGTCCTCGTCGAGCTCGAAGATGCACTCGCAGTACTCCTCGAAAGCAGGATGGTGCTCTCCGATGACGGGCATGGCGAAAGGCTACCTGCGTCGGGCGCGCCTGTCCCGTCCTGTTCCGGCACGGATCCGCCTAGCGCCGCCGCAGCCAGCTTTCGCCGTGGCGCAGGCGGCGTTCGAGTTCGCTGTTGGTGGCGCTGCCCACGGATGTGATGCCGACCATCCTGTTCAGCTCCACCTGCACCTTGGCGTGGCCGAACCCGGTGAGATCGACCAGCCTCTTGGCGAGTTCCATGTTCTTCTCGCGCAGCTCCTCCTTTCGTTCGGCGATGCTCTTCCAACCGGTGAGCGGGAAGCCGGCGTCGGTGGGCACCTGGGGCAGGTCGAGGGCATCGTCGGCCACGCTGGCGTCGTCGGGCTCGGGGATCTCCGGCTCGTCGTCGAACAGGGTGAGGCCCTCCACCGTGAACGCGTGCACCGACATCGCTGTGGCGGTCGACGAGAGCACGCTGAACAGCGACAGCTGCTCGGGCACCAGATCGAGCTCCTTCTTCGCCTCGCGCTCCAGGTCTTGCCGGCTGAACTCGTCGTCGCGATCGGCGGGCGGCCTCAGCACGTGGCGGCGCGCCTCGGCGATCTGGAACGCATGCGTGCGCAGCCGCGGGTCGTCGGGCAGGTACACGTAGGCCTTCTGACTGGTGAGCCCGCGGGTCCAGCGCACGAAGCGGCCGACGGCCTGGCGGAAGAACAACTCGGTGACCACCGTGCTCGCATATACACCGACGCGCAGCCGGGGGATGTCGACGCCCTCGCTGACCATCCGCACGGCCACCAGCCATGGCCGGTTGCCAGTGGCGAAGGCTGCGATCTTGTTGCTCGCGTCGGGGTCGTCGCTGACTACCACCTCGGCCTCCACCTGGAAGCGGTTGCGGATGAAGCGCACGATGTCGCGGGCATGGTCCTGGTCCATGCAGATCGCCAGTGCCGCGGCGTCGGGCTGGGTGCGGCGGATCTCGAGCAACCGATCGTGGGCCTGGCCCATGACCACGGCCAGCCAGTCGCCCTCCAGGCTGAGCGCGGCACGCAGGCGGTGCGACGAACCGGTGCGGTCCAGTTCGTCGTGGAAGTTGGCGCTGATGATGCTGCCGTCGGGTGCGCTCCATTCCATCAAGCCGTCGAAACGCGGGAAGTAGACAGGACGCACCACGCCGCCGTCACGCAGCGCATCGGCGTAACCGTAGGTGAAGTCGGGCTGGGCCTCGCCTCCGACGCCGGTCTCCTCGTAACGCACGAAAGGGATGCTCGCGGTGTCGCTGCGGAAGGGGGTGCCGCTGAGGCACAGGCGACGGTTGGCCAGTTCGAAGGCGGTGCGCACACCGTCGCCCCAGGCCCGCTCGTCGCCTGCGTGGTGCACCTCGTCGAGGATCACGAAGGCGTCGTGGGCCAGGCCCCGCAGCTTCTTCGCCGTGTGGGCGGTGGCCACCTGCTGGTAGGTGGTGACGATGCCGTGGACGTCCCTGGCAACGGCATCATCGGGTGACCACTGATGGTCGAGGTGCAGGCCCATACGGTGCGCTGCCTGCACCCACTGCCGCTTCAGGTGAGTGGTGGGAGCGACGACCACCAGCCGGCGACGTTCGTTGGCGAGCGCCCAGCGGGCGCAGGCGAGGGCAAAGGTGGTCTTGCCCGCGCCGGGTGTGGCGACCGCCAGGAAGTCGGATCGCTCGCTGGCCGCGAACTTGTCGAACGCGGCGCGCTGCCACGGACGGAGTTGTACACGGTCGCTCATGAGGACTGCTCAGTCTGGCGGTGCACAAGCGCACACACGACCATCCCGAGAAATCTCAGATTCAGATGACGCAGATGTCGAACGGGGCGGTCGCACGCAACAGTTCGGCTGCAGCTTGCAGCTCGTCTGTGCAGGGTTCCACCAGCTCAGGGGTGTGTGGCCGGACGCCGTGCTTGCGGAAGCCGATCACTTTTATTCGCATGTTCGGGTCGATCGCGGCCAGCCATTCGGCCGTGCGGCGCAGGAGCGCCGGGTCGTCGTTCACCCCGGTGATGAGCAGCAGCCGAACCTCGTAGAGCAGGCCCAGTCGTTGCAGTCTGCAGATGCTGGCCAGCACCTCGTCGTTGGGCTGGCCGGTCATCTGCTGGTGGATCTGCGGGTCGAGGCACTTGAGGTCGATCATCGCCCCGTCGATCACCGGCGCGAGGTGGTCCCAGGTTGCGTTGTCACACGCACCGTTCGAGTCGACGAAGCACGTCAGCCGCTCCAACGTCGGGTCGGCCTTCACGGCGGTGAACAATGCGTGCACGAACGCCGCCTGTTGTGTGGCTTCGCCGCCCGAGGCGGTGATGCCGGAGAGGAAAGGTGCGGCGCGACGGATGAGCGGCAGCAGGTCGTCGACAGTCATCCGCATCGGGGGGTGGTCGCCCTCGAACGCGTTGCCGGGGATGGTCTGCGGGTTGTGGCACGCGACGCAGTCGAAGTTGCAGCCCTGCAGGAAGACGACGAACCGGTTGCCCGGGCCATCGACGTTGCTGAACGCGATGGTGCCGGCGACGAGACCCCTCAGCTGTGTCACGGGCATCACGGGCGTCACGGGCCGGTTGGCGCTTACCGCGGGGTGCGCTCGGAGGCGCCGATGCGCTTCACCGCTCGTCGGGTGAGGTGGTTCGCGTTCTCGCTGCCGGCGGCGAGGTAGTCGCTGCTGTGGCGGGCGCCGCGGCCGTCGGCGATGGCCGCCAGGTCGCTCTTGCGCACGAGGTAACCGGTGATGCGCACGAACTCGTTGCCGTCGAGGTTGAACGTGAAGTCGCGCATGCCGGCGGTGAAGGCACCGCGGATGATGTCGACGACGGCCTGCGGGTTGCGGGTGGCGGTCTCGTCGACGTGGAAGATGTCACTGATGCCGGCGGCGAAGAATCGATGGTGCGGGGCGCAGGTGGCGATGTGGTCGAGCATGCCGGGCTCGTCACCGACCGGAATCCGCGTACCGGCAGTGACCTGCTGGTCAAGGTCGATGCCGCTCTGGCTGTGCAGGTAGCACCTACCACCGCCACCTTCGCAGTACGGCATCGGCCTGGAGGCGACGAGGGCGGCGACACGTTCGACCACTCGCCGGCTGAGCGCGTCGGCGTCGGCATCGTGGCCGTAACGGGCCTGGTCGTGGCCCTCGTGGGCCATCAACAGGTTCACGCATTCGGCGAGACCGAAGATGCCGAACATCGCCGAGAAGCGGTTGATGTCGATGAGGCCCTCGGTGGCCAGCCAGTGCGTGTCGTAGAAGTGTTGCTGCTCGACCAGGGAGCGAACGCGTGCCTCGGTCAGTTCAGCAGTGAGCTCGACGTAGTGGGGGAGCGTGGTGGCGAGGAACTCGTCGCCCGTGCCCTGGTGGCGCAGCGCGACTTCCTTGAGGTTCAGCCGCACCAGCGTGTGCGCACCACCGCCGATCTTCAGCGAGTTGTAGCAGCTGACGGCCGCGTAGCGTTCGCCGTGGTCGGCGACCATCATCGGGTGGTTCACGAAGTGCGGCTTGCCGGTTTCGAAGACGGTGCGCACGGCATCCTCGAGGAGGTCGTCGGGGGTGATGGCCGGGTCGACCTTGAGGGTGATGTTGGGCACCGCCTGCCGCAGCGAGCGCTCCACACGGAGGATGGAGCGGGTGATGCGGCTGTCGTGGGGGCCGAGGTCGAGGTGCACGAAGGCGTCGGGCAGCATGCGATCGATACCGATCCAGAACCGGCGCAGCTTGGCGTCGAGCTCGGTGTCGGTGAGGGCGTCGCCGGCGCTGTGTTCGACGAATGGTGCCAGCACCTTGTCGAGGTCGCCGAGGTACACCGGGTAGGTGGTCACGCTGGGCACGTGCGAATACATGATCTGCAGGAAGGCGAGCGCGTCGTCGAGGTTGGTCGGGGGCGGGAGCTCCAGGTGCTGCAGCCCCTGCTGCATCGCCTTCTCGTAGTCGGGGAGGATGTAGCGGGCGGTGTACGGCGCGTGCCCCTCGAACATGTCGCAGATCACTCGCTTGGCGAGAGCCTCCTCGCACTCCGCGGAAATGCTCGGATACGGCACCGCTTCGGTGGCGAGCACCGCCAGTCGGCGCAGCTTCTGGTCGTAGCCCAACGAGCCGTCGTGGACGAGCGCGCGGGCGCGCCCCTCGAACTCGTTCATGTCGTTGCTGCCATCAGCGGCCATGGTGTCATGGTACGGCGCGTCGCGGCGTCGTCACAAGGCCAAAGGTCGGTATCGTCTGGCATGGCCGATCATCCCGTGCTCGAGGCGTTTTCGCCGGCGGTACGCGAGTGGTTCGCCGCGTCGTTCCCCGCGCCCACGCCGCCGCAGATCCACGGGTGGCCGGCCATCCGCAGCGGCCAGCACACCCTGGTGTGCGCGCCAACGGGTAGTGGCAAGACGCTGACCGCGTTCCTCTCCAGCCTCGACCAACTCGTGACACCACACACAGGCGCGCCGATCGACCCCAAGGCCCGCACCCGCGTGCTGTACATCTCGCCGCTGCGGGCGCTCGCCTTCGACGTCGAGAAGAACCTGCGCTCGCCACTGATCGGCATTCGTCTCGCCGCTGAACGGTTGGACGTTCCCTATGTCGAACCGACGGTGGCGATGCGTACCGGCGACACGTCGCCAAAGGATCGCCAGGCACTGGCCAGGCGCCCGGTCGACCTACTCATCACCACGCCGGAGAGCCTCTACCTCATGCTCACCAGCGAGGTGCGCAACACGCTGGTCAACGTGCACACGGTGATCATCGACGAGATCCACGCGATGGCCACCAGCAAGCGCGGCGCGCACCTGATGCTCAGCCTGGAACGGCTGGAGGCCATCACCAAGCGATCACCGCAACGCATCGGGCTCAGCGCGACGCAACGCCCACTGGAAGAGATCGCTCACTTCCTCGGCGGGCACCAAGCAGGCGTCGGCGGTGCGGCGGGCGGGCGGCGACCGGTCACCATCATCGACTCCGGCATCCGCAAGCCGCTGGAGGTCGAGGTGGTGGTGCCAGTGGAAGACATGGGCGCCATGGGACAGATCGTCGACCCCATCGCCAGTGGGCCCGCGCACATGGCCATGCAGGGGCAGCGCAGCAGCATCTGGCCCAGCATCTACCCGCGCATCCTGCAGCAAGTTCTCGCGCACCGAAGCACCATCATCTTCTGCAACGGCCGTCGCCTCACCGAGCGTCTTGCCGCCCGGCTCAACGAGCTCGCTGCCAACGAAGGTGTCGAGTCGGGCGTTGGTGGCGACCTCGTCAAGGCCCACCATGGCTCGCTCGCACGCGAGCAGCGGGTCGTCATCGAAGATCAGTTGAAGCGTGGCGAGCTGCGCGCGATCGTCGCCACCAGCAGCCTCGAGCTGGGCATCGACATGGGGGCCGTCGATCTCGTGATCCAGGTGGAATCACCTGGCGCAGTCTCCAGAGGCCTGCAGCGCATCGGCCGCGCCGGCCACAGCGTTGGCGAGCCCAGCAAGGGCACGATGTACCCCAAGCACCGTGGCGATCTGCTGGAGGCTGCGGTGGTGGTGCGCCGCATGCGCGAGGGCCTCATCGAGACCAGCCGATTCCTGCGCAACCCGCTGGATGTGTTGGCGCAGCAGATCGTCGCCCATGTGGCGATGACACCCGATTGCTCGGTGCAGGAGTTGGGCTCGATGGTGCGCGGCGCGGCAGGTTTCGCCGAGCTGAGCGACGATCTGCTCTCCAACGTGCTCGATCTGCTCTCGGGTCGCTACCCCAGTGAAGAGTTCAACGAACTGCGCCCGCGCCTGGTGTGGGATCGTGTGGCCGGCACGTTGCGGGCCCGCGACGGCTCGAAGCGCCTCGCCATCATGAGCGGCGGCACCATCCCCGACCGCGGCCTGTTCGGCGTGTTCCTGCCCGATGGCACGCGTGTCGGCGAGCTCGACGAGGAGATGGTCTACGAGAGCCGGCCGGGCGAGACGTTCTTGCTCGGCGCGAGCACGTGGCGCATCGAAGACATCACGTTCGAGCGGGTGGTGGTCAC
>JANONE010000412.1:0-6140 GCA_031420675.1 Ilumatobacteraceae bacterium
GGGCGCGCCCGCCGCGCTCGGCCTGCCCTACGTGAGGGATGAACGGTGAACGCGAAGGGTTTGCGCAGATGAAATCGGCCGAGGGCCACCGCGTGACCCGCGAGCTGTTGGCCTCGGTGGACGCCGGCGACCCGGTCGTGCTCGTCACCGTTGTAGGCACGAGTCGCTCGGTGCCGCGCCACGCCGGCAGCAAGATGCTCGTCCGCGCCGATGGCTCGACGAGCGGCACGGTCGGCGGTGGCGAGATGGAGGCGCGGGTGCGTGCCGAAGCGGTCGGCGTGCTGGCCGATGGCCGGCCCCGGCTACTCCGCTACGATCTCGTCGATCCGGTGCAGGGTGATCCCGGCGTCTGCGGCGGCGAGGTTCACCTCTTCCTGGAGCCCTACATGCCACCTGCCACGATCTACGTGATCGGCTGCGGCCACATCGGGTCCGCCGTCGTCGAGCTTGCCCACTGGATGGGCTTCCGCGTGGTGGCCTTCGACGACCGGCCCGAGCTTGTCACCGAGTCGGCGGCCCCGCTCGCCGACGTGCGTCTGAGCGGTGAGCTCGCTGCCGCGCTGCAGGCGGCGCCGATCACCGACCAGACCCACGTCGTGGTGGTCACCCGCAACATGGGCCTCGACCTCCAGTTTCTCCCGTTGCTGCTGGCGGCGGGCGCACGGACGACCGGTGTGATGGGCAGCACGCGGCGGTGGGCCACCACACGCGCCGAGCTGGCCAACCGCGGCGTACCCACCGAGCAGTTGGACGCTGTGTCGTCCCCCATCGGGCTCCACCTGCACGCCGAGACACCGGAGGAGATCGCGGTGAGCATCCTCGGCGAGATCGTTGCCGTGCGTCGGGCGGGGGCAGGCGGCTGAGGTGCGCGAGCACCTCGTCGTGCTGCGTGGCGGTGGCGACCTCGCCACCGGCGCGGTGTGGCGGCTGTGGCGCGCCGGATTCCCGGTGGTGGTGTGCGAGCTGGCCCAGCCGCTCACCGTGCGGCGCACGGTGAGCGTGTCGAGCGCGGTGGGTCTCGGGGCCGCCGACGTGGAAGGGATGCCGGCACGGCTGGCGTCGTCACCCGACCAGGCGCTCCACCTGGCCCGCTGCGGCGTGGTGGCCGTGCTCGTGTCGCCGGGTCTGCCCCCGATCGAACCCCACATCGTCATCGACGCACGCTTGGCCAAACGCAACATCGACACGACGATCGACGACGCCCCCTTCGTCGTCGGGCTCGGCCCCGGGTTCGAAGCCGGCGTCGACGTGCACGCGGTCATCGAGACGATGCGTGGCCCACGACTCGGTCGAGTGTTCTGGACAGGCGCGGCCGCAGCGAACACGGGCGTGCCCGGCGACATCGGCGGTCGCGCTGCGGAGCGCGTCGTGCGCGCCCCCGCCGACGGCGAGGTGGCCTGGCTCGTCGACATCGGCGCGCGGGTGGTTGCTGGCCAGCCCCTCGGCCAGGTGGCGGGCCATGTCGTGTCGGCCCCGTTCGATGGTGTGGTCCGGGGCCTCATCGGGCAGCGAACCGTTGTCTCGCGCGGGCTGAAGATCGCCGACGTCGACCCCCGCCTCGACGTCGACTGCCGGGAGATCTCCGACAAGGCGCTGGCCGTCGGCGGTGGCGTGATGGAGGCGATCCTGACGTGGATCTCGGCCGCCAGCTGATCGACGAGCTGGCCATTGCTCCTCCCGCGTGCGTCGCGCTCGTGGGGGCCGGTGGCAAGACCACACTGATGCGGGCGTTGTACGAAGAGGGCCGACGGCGGGGGTGGCAGGTGCTTGCCGGCACCACCACCAAGGTGGCCCGGGCTCAGGTGGCCGACATCGCCGACTTCGTCCACGGCGGTATCGAGGGTGACAAGCTGACCGGTGTGGCGCCCGGCTCCGCTGAGCTGCGCGGGCCCGGTCTGGTCGTGGTGGAAGCCGACGGTGCTCGTTCGAAGTTGGTCAAGGCTCCCGACGCGTACGAGCCGGTGCTGCCCAGCGGCGTCTCCCACGTGGTGGCCGTGATCGGGGCCGATGCCCTCGACCGGGTGATCGAGGACGTCGCCCACCGACCGATGCTGGTGGCCGCGGTGTGCGGGTGCGGCCCCTACGAGCGGCTCACCGTCGAACGCGCGGCGGCGCTGCTGACCAGTCGGCGCGGTGGGCGCAAGGCGGTCCCGGTGGGCGCTGTGTTCGCCGTCGTGATCACGCGTGTCGGGCCACGGCAACAGGAACTCGCGCTGCGTCTCGCCGCCGCGCTCGCCGCCGCGGGCGTTGCCAGCGTGCTGTCGCCGCTGCTGTAGGTCGCCGGCGTCAGCGCGCCGCGCTCAACGCCCGGTGGACGCGCTCGGGAGTGAACGGGATCTCGTTGATGGCCACGCCGGTCGCCTGCAGCAGGGCGTTGCGCACCGCCGGCGCCACGCCATCGGTGGGTATCTCGGCGACGGCCTTGGCGCCGAACGGACCCGAGTCCTCCATCGTCTGGACGAGGAACACCTCGGTGGCGGGAGCATCGTCGGCGCGAAAGATCCAGTACGGACCGAACCGGGCGTTCACCATCCGCCCAAGGTCGTCGTAGGCGAACTCCTCCGACACCGCGTAGCCGAGCGCCTGGAACATGCCACCTTCCACCTGCCCGCTGGCAGTGATCGGGTTGATCGCCACGCCACAGTCGACCGCCATCACCAGCTTCACGACGGTGACCTGACCGGTCTCGATGTCCACCTCGATCTCGGCGAACTGGGCGGCGAACGGTGGTGGGCTGTCGTGCGACACGTGCGAACCGATGCCCATGATCTGCTCCTGGTCCTCGGTGTGCAGCGAGTTGAGGGCGATGTCCTTCAGCGAGACCGACCGTCCGTCGGGAGCCCACGCTCGCCGGTCGCGCAGTTCGATCGAGCACGGCTCGCCGACGCCGAGCAGACGAGCGGCGCGGATCTTGATCCGCCAGCGGACGGCATCGGCGGCCTTCTTGACCGCAGCGCCGGAGATGTAGGTGGTGGACGACGCGTACGCCCCGACATCGAACGGGGTCATGTCGGTGTCGCCGGTGTACATGATGATGTCGCTCAGCGGCACACCGAGGACTTCGGCGGCGATCTGGCCGAGCACCGTGTCGGCGCCGGTGCCCAAGTCGGCTGCGCCCGACATCACGTTGAACGAACCGTCGTCGTTCATCTTGATGCTGCAGCCCCCCATGTCGAGGAAGGGGATCGCCGTGCCGTGCATGCAGAAGGCGAAGCCGATGCCACGACGGATGTGCGGCTGGTCGGCCGGTGCCACCCACGACGGATCGTCGCGCCGGTGCCAGCCGATGGCGCGCATCCCCTGGGCGACGCATTCCTCGATCCCGCTGGTCATCACCGCCGGGAACGTGGCCGGGTCGACGTCGGCCGGCTCGACCGTTCCCCGCTCGCCGAGGAACATCACGATGTCCTGCCGGTCTCCGACCTTCACCCAGTTCTGGCGCTTGAAGTCGATGACGTCGCGCCCGAGGGCGCGAGCGATGTCCTCCATGTGGCACTCAAGGGCGAACTCGGCCTGCGGTGCCCCGTAGCCACTGAAGGCGCCGGGCACCGGGATGTTGGTGTAGACGACGTGGCACTCGAACCGCTTCGCGGGGCAGTTGTACGACGACAACCCGCGCATGCCCGTGACGCTCTGCACCGTGAAGCCGTGCGTGCCGTAGGCGCCGGCGTTGGCCGTGACGGTGAGCTGTTGGGCGACGAGCGAGCCGTCGGCGGCGACGCCAGTGCGGAAGGTGAGGGTCTGGGGGTGGCGCGTGCGCGACGAGACGAACTCCTCCTCGCGGTCGAGCACCAGCCGCACGGGCCGCTTGGTGGCCAGCGCGAGATGACCGACGATGTCCTCGATCAGCATCTCCTGCTTGGCGCCGAAGCCGCCGCCGACGCGGGGCTTCATCACCCGGATGTCTTTGACCTCGAGGCCGAGGAGCGGGGCGACGATGCGCCGGACGTGGAACGGCACCTGCGTGGCCGAGCGCAGGACGAGCCGCTCGGTCTCGTCGAGCCACGCGACCGCGACGTGTGGCTCGATCGGGGTCTGTTGCACCTGGTGCACTCGATATGTGCTCTCGAAGATGCGGTCGGCCATCGCACAGGCAGCCTCCATGGTGGCATCGTCGACGGTCTTGCCCTTGATGTGGATGGCCACGTTTCGCGACGCGTCGTGCACGCCGACGGCGTCGGGCTCGTCGTGGATGACGGGTGCGCCGTCGGCCATGGCGTCCTGCACGTCGAGCACGAACGGCAGCACCTCGTAGGTGACGTCGATGAGGCGGCATGCCTCCTCGGCGATCGCCGGAGTCTCGGCGGCCACAGCGGCCACGCGGTCGCCGACGTGACGAACCTTGTTGTCGAAGCTCACCTGGTCCCACGGGTGCGGGTTGGGCCACGACTGCCCGCCGGACGCGTAGATGACCCGCGGCGTGTTCTTGTAGTGCTTGATCGCCTGCACTCCGGGGAGGGCGAGCGCCGCCGTGTCGTCGATGTCGAGTATGCGGGCGTGAGCGTGTGGGCTGCGCAGCACCTTGCAGTGGAGCATTCCGCGCAGCTCGATGTCGTCGGAGAATGCCGGGTTGCCGCGGGCGAGCCTGACGCCGTCGACCTTCACCTCCGGCTTGCCGACGACTGCCATCTCGGGCACGTCGGCCGAGGGGATGAGGCGAGGGACGGCCGGTGATACGCCGGGCGCGGTGGGCGTGGGTTCATACGCGACGGCGTGCACCCCGTCGGTGAGCGGGGGCAGGATCAGCGGCCCGAACGGCTCGGGGGTCTCGCCGCGCAGCACGCTCGCTGCTCGCTTCACGGCCTCGACGGCCTTCACGTAGGCGGTCTCGCGATCGAGCACCCCCGACAGGGCATCGCGGATCTCGGTCTCGGTCGGCGAGGGGTTCTCGGCCAGCAGCGCGTGGGTGGCAAGGATCAGCGCGCCGGCCGAGTAGCCGGACTGGAACCCGAGGGTGGCCACGAACGCCGCCTGCACCGGATCGAGCTCGTCGCGCATTGCCGACAGCCCTTCCAGGGTATCGACGCGGTGCCCGTCGGCCTGTACCGCCAGCACCACCTCCGACGAGGCGAGCCGGCCATCGAGCAGGATCGCCCCGGCCCCCGTTTCGCCGGAGTCGGATCCGAAGCGGACGCTGAAGCAGCCCTCGCGCCGCAGCAGCTCGAGCAGGGTGTCTGCCGGTTCGACGGTGAAGTGCTGATCGACGCCGTTGAGGGTGAGGGTGACATTCATCGCTCGACTCCGAGCTCGGTGAGGGCCCGGGCCTGGAGCACACGGGCGAGGTGCCGGCGGTACTCGCTGGAACCGCGGAAGTCGGCGGGAGGGGTGAGCCGCTCGACATCGTCGACGACGACTGCCGTGGGCGCCACACCGCTCATCGCCACGTGCAGGTTGCTGCCGGAGGTTCGAGCCACGCAACAGACGATGGGGGTGTCGGCAGTCGTGCGAGCGGTGGAATGCACGCTGGTCGAGCCGCTCACGTCGAGGCGCACGGAGGTGATGATCCGCCCTTGCACATTTCCGGGGAGATCGGCGAGCAGGTGACCGAGCCCGACGTCGTCTTTGCCCTCGGTGCTCGCCAACGTGACGACCGCGTCGCAGGCCACGAGTGCTGCGACCAGTGCGCTCTCGCCGCCGCCGGCGACGATGGTGCCCCCGACCGTGGCGAGGTTGCGCAACGAGCTGGGGAGCTCGCGACGGGCGAGATCGCGTAGCCAGCGCGGGGTGTGGGCGTCGGCGGCGAGTTCGCTCAACCGGGTCATCGCGCCGATGACCAGCACGCCGTCCGCCGGGGCATGGACACCGCCCAGGACCAGCGCCTGGAGGTCGACGAGGACCGACCCGGTCGGGCGCGTGCCGGCGTTCACGACGGTCCCACCGGCCAACACCGTGCTGCCGGCAGCCGACACGAGCTGGAGCGCTTCGTCGAGCGTGGTCGGTCGGTGGTACTCGATGACGGTGCTCATGACGATGTGTCCTCGCGACCATTCGGTCGCGACCGGACCCTACCACGCCGTTCTGCCGGCGGTCAGGGGGGCCGGCCCGGTAGACCTGGTACGTTCGGGCGATGCCCGCTCGCGTTGCCATGCCCCGCGCCACCTGGTCCCGGCGCGCGACGCGCGGCGGAGCTGTTGTGGTCG
>JANONE010000413.1:0-2836 GCA_031420675.1 Ilumatobacteraceae bacterium
AAACCTCTCGATGACCACCAACGGCACCACGATGAGACTGCTCGCCCACGATCTGCGAGCAGCAGGACTCGAACGATCGGCGTGATCCCGACTGTCACCAAACCGTTCTGCGAAAACTGCGACCGGGTGCGCCTCACCGCCGACGGCCAGTTCCGAACGTGTCTGTTCGCGACCACCGAGTTCGACCTCACCGAGGAGATCGAGCGTGCCGTCGGCACCAAGTGGCGCGGTCACCAGATCAACCAACGCCGGCTGGCCGCTGCTCTCAGCAAGATGTCGTGCGCCGGCGGGATTTCGACCAGCGGACACGAGAAGATCTGCGACCAACTCGTCGACGAGTGGCTGGACGAGCAGCGGGCTACTCGCCAGATTCGCAACCGTCGACGCTGTCGACGCATGAGCACGCGCTAAACGCTCCGCCACCTGCCGACGCTCACAGCCTTTCTCGAATCTCGCGTCCACTGAATGCCACCAGCCGTTCGAATGGGGTGGCGTCAGATGACACGGTGGCTTCGGCAGCGAACGTGTCGCCGTCGCGCATGTCCGGCTTGAGTGCCTGTCGGGCGAAGTCGTCCACTTCCGTCACGATGTCGTCCGGCGGCATCCAGGGCTGGTCGGTGGAACTGGCCAGATCCCAGCCATGGATGATGCCGTCGAACGCTACGAGTCGGGCGAAGGTCCCCCCTGGCATCGTGCCGAACGGTGAGTCGATCGCTCGGTCGAGCGCTCCGGGACTTTCGACGCTGTCCAGTAGATCCTGCATGGCATCCTGGAATCTCGAGATCCGCTCGGCTGCCGACGCTGCGGGCATCGCTTGACCGGTGGGTGTCGCCTCGCCTCGGAATGCGGGAGCAAAGGCGCACGCCAAGCCGGTCATGTGCTCGAGTACGTCGGCCACTGTGAACGACGCGCACGGCGTGCGGAGATCGTGTTGCTCAGGCTCGATCCTCGCTCCGACGTGCTTCAGCATTGGGATAATTACCGCCAGTTGTTGGGTGCCTTCCATCGTGTCTCCTTCAAGTTGTCGTTGTCTCCGTGTCGCGTTTGTGCGGCGCAGGAGCAGGGTCAGCCGGTCATCTTGTCGAGCATGTGATCCATGACTGCCCCGTGTTCCACCTGTGGGCTGAACAGGAACACTTCTGCATCGCGAACAACGCGCACGCTGTGCCCGGCGGGCCAGTAGAAAAGGTCGTCTCCGACGCAGGTCTCCTCGCTGCCATCGGTGTAGCTGACCACGACCTCGCCGGACTGCACGAAACCCCAGTGAGGCGAGTGGCATGCATCGTCGGTGAGGCCTTGGAGCAGCGGTGCAATATCGGTGCCGGCGCCGAGCGAGAAGTATTCCGCTGACAGTTGCCCGTATTGGCTGGCTTCGCCGAAGTTCAGGGCTTGTCGGGCGATGGCGCCGGGCACGTTGATCTTGGTGGGAATGTCGGTCTTGGTGATTTTCATGTTGCTGTTCTCCATTCGTGTGTTGGTGTTCAGGAGGCCGGGCTGGCCTGGAGGTCCTTGACATCCTGGGTCGTGAGGCAATGGCCACCGATCCCCCAGTCGCCGCTGTCGACTTCCTCGATCGTCACCCAGGTGACCTGGCGCATCTGCTCGCCCTCGGTACCGACCATGTTTTGGTCAGCTTGCCGATCATTTCGCGCTTCTGGTCCTGCGTGAAGACTCCCTTGCTTGGTTGGATGACGCCATTATCAGCGCGGCCGCTTGTGAGATCGCGGTGGTTGCCTGCAGGCGTGTTGCAGCCGTCTTGCAGCTGCACCCGGCCACCGATTCCGACGGACGGTGAGCAAGGCGCCGACGTAACGGTTGACCACACCTGCGATCGCTGCGGCAGTTCTGACCGGGCCTGCACTCCGGGCGGGCAGGTGCGCCCTGGGCTCCCGACCCGCTCTACACTCACGCTCGTGTTGACCTTCCGACCTGCGGACGCCGAGACGGAGGCGTCGATCGATCGAACGAGCAACATATCCTCGAAGAGGCTGCGCGCCGTGTTCGGCGCCGGAGCGAGCGCGACAGGCGACGTGTTCTCGTATTTGACCTCGAGTGAGAGAGAGATTCTGTACGACGCTTCGCTGCCGAGCCCGCGGTGGGCCGACGGTTCGACATGCGTCTGGAGCGGATCGGCGAAGCTCACCTTTGCCGACGCCGATGTCCTCGGCAGGAACAGCGGGTTCACGATCAGCGACGACTCGTTGCCCGTGACCATCGGCGGCTCCGGCACGATTGTGACCGGCAACATCAAGCTGGCCGAGGACTCCATGTTGTTTGCGCCGCACGACTCGTGGCGCCGGCGGGGCGTCGATGTCATGCAGGTCGACACGAACGAGCCGATCCTGTTCTCGGGCATCCTGCCGGGCCAAGAAGGACCACGAGCGCTCATCGTGACGCTTCGTCCGTCGCAGTCGCGAGTGACGTTCCGGCTCGACCTGGCGTTGAAGGGCCTCGACGACATCGTCGCAGCCCGCATCGCCCCCTGACTGCCTGGAGGGAGTCCGCCACACACGGTCAGCCGCAATCCCTCCAAGCACATAGCCCTACCCGCTTGGAGACCTTCAGCACCAGACGGGTGTGGCTGGGCGTTCGTTCTCTGTTCTGCCAACGGAGTCCTCCGTCAAATACTCGACATGTGAGTAAAGCAAGTTACTATGTGGTCGTTCCGCGGGTCAGATTGGAGCGGGATCTCGTCGCGTGCACTCCACCAGCTTCGAGTCGAACCTGGCGCGAGACCCCGAGGGTATTGATGAATAGCAAGCGAGTTCGAGGTCATGGCGACTCCTCGGCGATCGTCCCAAGGCACCGTTCCTACGATCACTTGGTCGGGTTCGGC
>JANONE010000414.1:0-1922 GCA_031420675.1 Ilumatobacteraceae bacterium
CCGGATTGCAGTACGGTCCCGGCGCATGGCATCCGGATTCAGGCGAGTGTTTCAGGAGCGGTCGTGTGTTGAGTGCGACCAGGTCATCGCTGCTGGGGCGAGAGCGGTGTACTGCGGGGGAGCGTGTAGGTCGGCTGCCTACCGTCGAAGGGTGCGACACTCGTTGGTTGAAACTGACATAACGATGATTATGGGCGATGTGGCCGGGCTGCTCATCGGGCGGGCGGCGTCAACTCCCGGTCGCGCAGTGGCCGCGCCGCCTCGAGCAACCAATTGATGATCTCGCGCAGTTCGCGCACACTGGGCTTCGCGCCGGCGTCAGCGAGATCGCGATCTGCGTCGTTCACCGCGCACGCCAACACGTACAGCTCGTCGTGCAGCCCGTCGAGCTCGTCCTTGGCGATGATCAGTTCACTTTCGTTCAACTGCAGCTCGGCTGCTCGGTGCTTGCCCACCCAGTGCCATTGCCGGCACGCGTGCGAGCAGAACTCTCGCGGGCGACCGAGCTTCTGCTCGGGAAGGACCCGACGGCACCACTTGCACCGCGATCGCTGCTCCCCCAGGGCGTTGTCGACTTTCGTCATGACGCAATACTAGTCAGCGACGACCGCCGGATCAGCGATCCGTCAACGCTCCACCCACCTGCCACGCTGACTCGACGCGGTCGAGTCGCTCCGTGGCTTCTCGGCGCAGGCGATCTGCGACTCCGGCCACCAGGACGTTCATCAACGCCAAGGTGCCCATGTGGCTGTCGAACGGCCCACCGCCCGCCGCTGCAACGGTGAGCGTTCGATCGGCCATGGCCGCCAGCGGCGACAGCAGACTGTCGGTGATCGCGACGCACCACACTCCCCCGCCTCGCGCTCCGCGTGCTGCATCCACCACCCAGCGGTCGTACCGTCGCAAGTCGACGGTCACCAGCACGTCGGAGGCTCGCAGTTGGGCAACTGCGCGGCGTACGGCTACGTCGTTGCCACCGAGCAGTTCGACATCGTCGCGCAATGCCCGCAAATCGGCCGTCAGCTGACGAGCCACGCCGAGCGACGCGTCGCCTGACAACACGAACACCCTGGAGCCATGCGACGCCAGGTGCGCCACCACTTCAGCGAGCGCGTCGGCCTGGAGGGCTCGCAGCGTAGTGGTGACGTTGTCGACTTCCAGTTGCAGGTGGCGGCCGATGGCGTCGGTCGCTGCCGGCTCGCGGATGCGTTCCGCCGCAGGCCGCAACTGGCCTGCGAGGGACTGCTGCACCGATGCCTGCAGCCCGGTGAAGCCGTCGAAGCCGAGCTTGCTTGCCAGGCGGACCACCGTTGCGGCACCCGACGCGGCAGCCACTGCCAGCTCGGCCACGGTACCGAACGCGACCAGTTGTGGTTGCTCGAGTACGACCTCGGCCACACGTCGTTCAGCCGGAGTGAGCGAGGTGTTCGCTCGCCCGATGCGTTCCTCCACTTCCACAGGGCGGCATCGTACTAAACGCTCACGCACCGCCGAGTGCGAGCCACGCGTCGGCTACGGCGCGGTCGCCGCTGACCTCGACCACACCGTCTGGAACCGGTCGACCCCAGAGCGTGAGGAGCACCGACTCGGCATCGCCGCGCAACCGCGCAGACGCCGCCGCACCCTCGGGGGCGAGGCTCACGGTGCCACCCCCGCCGTCAACCACCCATCGTTGCTCCGTGTCAGTGGTCTCTACTGCGAACACAGAGGTCGGCACCGCCAGCTTCTGGCGCGAGATGACGCGAGGCAATATCACGGTCCAATACTCGTCGACGCCATCGGTCGCGTACTCAGCCTCGATCGTGGGTGCCAGGCCGATCGCCCGTTGCGCGTCCCAGCGGTGCACCGAGGCCTCCTGCGCCTGGCGGCGACACCACAGGCCTGCAACCTTCGGTTCGATCGCGAAGGGATGCCACGTCGGC
>JANONE010000415.1:0-1853 GCA_031420675.1 Ilumatobacteraceae bacterium
TTCTCGGCCGAACACGGAGTTGGCTGCAAGCGCATCCGCCCGATGTTCGACAACACCGACGCAACGAAGCTACGTCTCATGCGAGTTGCGAAGACCGCGCTCGACCCGCAGAACCTGATGAACCCCGGCAAGGTGCTGCCACTGCTCTGACGGCGTGTGCCGGTTCAGCGAGCGGCCGGTTCAGCGAGAAGGGAAGGTTCCGGCGGCGATGATCGTGGTGGCGAGCTCCTTGCCCAGATTGCCCAGCGATGCGACCTGCGCCTCGGTGAGCACGGCCCAGGGTGACGCGGCCAACTCGTCGGTGTACTGCTCGACCCGATCGCGGTGCTGCTGGCCGGCGGTCGTGAGCGTGCCATCTTCGTCGATCCAACCTCGCTGCTGCAGTCGTTCGACGGCGGCGGCCCATGCGACGTCGCTCCACCCGCGCGTGCCTTGGAGCACGGCTGGCGGCACGGTGCCGGTCGCACCGTGGATGACGAGCGCCTCGATGCCGGAGACGCCTTCCACGGTGAGCGCGGCGATGTGCCCGTCGCCGCGGAACTCGCGCAGCAGCGTGATTGCGAACCACAGCGCGAGGTGCGGCTCGGTGGGCCAGGCCTGCGCGAGGTGGCCGGCGAACAAGGGCCGCCCTTCCGATCGGCAGGCCCCGGTGATCGAGCGCAGGAGCACTGCGGCAGCGGCGATGTCGTTCTCCTGCAATCGTGCGCCGAAGATGCGCGTCAGCGCCTCGTCGACCGCCGCCAACCGGGCCTGCCACAAGGTCGGAGCCGTCGTGCGCTGCCATGCCTGGGGTACGAGGGTCCGTACTCGATCGGGTTCGAAGTTGTAGAAGGTGGCCACCACCACCTCGGCAGGTACCGGCCCCATCGCTGACGCACGCGAGGCGAAGTAGCCCATCATTCCCGCGTCGAGACCGAGTGCCGCGTAGTGCCGATCGGCCTCCGGCACGAAGTAGATCAAGCCGTGGTAGGGCTCCAGACGCTGCCAGAGAAACCGAGCGGTGCTGCGCAATGTCAGTCGATCGGGCCGACGGCGTCGCGGATCATGCCATGGCCGGGTTGAGGCACACGAACACCATGCCTCGCCACGACGCCACCTGGATGGCGGTGAGATCCATGTTGTCGGGTGCGGCGCAACCGAAGTCGCGGGCACTGAGCAACTTGCCGTCCGCGTTGAACGCCCAGCCGTGATACCTGCGCACCAGGTTCTTCGAGCAACCTTCGCCCTCGAACACCAGCGGGCCGGCACGGTGCGGGCCACAGGTTGTAGAAGGCCGTGAGCGACCCATCGGCCTTGCGGCGGATGAAGATCGGCCAGCCGGCAAGGTTCTCGGTGACGTAGTCGCCACTGTTGCGCAGCTGGTGGTCGTAGGCGATGTGCACCCAGTTGCTGGCGAAGATCGGCCAGCGCTCGCGCTGCCAGATGGCCGGGTCGTTGTAGCAACGGGCGGGCAACGTCTCGGCAAGGTCGGCCGGATGCGAGCCGCCGAGTTGTGCCTGAAGAGTTGGCCGTTGACGACGGCTGACGGGGCACGGGTCCAGGCTGGTCATTGCTTTGGCGAACCTTGCACGACGTTCAACTGCTGCAGCGCGACCAAGTCGCGCATCTGCTTCTGCATACCCTCGGGCGAACCATCAAGGAACAGCACGTTGCCACTGCCGTTCTCGGCCATGTGACGGATGCTCTCCGTCCACATCGAGAACAGGATGAGCGAAGAGTCGACGCTGTTGGCGTCCAACTCGCGAGCCGCCAGGGCGAGGCCACGCGCGACTTCCTCACGGAAGAGAGCAACGCCTTGGCCACGCAACTGGGCGGCAGTGCGCTCAGCTTCGGCCTCGATGCGAACGGCGGTG
>JANONE010000416.1:0-1755 GCA_031420675.1 Ilumatobacteraceae bacterium
GCGTTCGGTGCTCAGGCCTCGTTCGCGACGTTGCTCGACGCGTGGATCGCCGCCAAGGAGCCTCGGTGGTCGAAGAGCACGTTGCGCGAGACGAAGTCGATTGTTGGTCGTAACTGTTCAGGTCCCCGGGCGCTCGGGCTCTGACCAGGGAATCGCGCGGTGCGCGCGATCATCCACCACGAAGCGCGCGCGGTGGAGTACACCTGGGGCGTGCCGACGCGTTCCACCTACGACGAGCTCGAGCGGGAGAACGCCGAGCTGCGGGCGCTGGCGGTGACCCAGGCGGGGTTGATCGAGAGGCTGACCGTGGAGGTCGCCGAGCTGCGCGCCCGCCTCGACATGAACTCGCGCAACTCGTCGAAGCCGCCGTCGACCGACGGCTACGCGAAACCGGCACCGAAGTCGCGTCGGGCGCGCTCAGGGAAGAAGCCCGGCAAGCAGCCCGGTGACCCGGGGCGCCACCTCGCCCAGCGCGCCGATCCAGATGCGACGGCGACCCACTCGCCGGCTGCCTGCGAGAGCTGCGGTAAGGACCTGTCCGATGCCGAGGTGACGGCGATCACCCGCCGTCAGGTGTTCGACTTGCCGCCGGTGGCGTTGTTCTGCACCGAGCACCGAGCCGAGCGTCGGCGCTGTAGCTGCGGCGCGGAGACCACCGCCACGTTTCCGCCGGAGGCAACCGCCCCCGCCTGCTACGGCCCAGCGCTGCGGGCGTATGTCTGTTACCTGGTGACCCGCCAACACATCCCCATCGCCCGGGTCGCCGAGCTGCTTCGCGACAGCTACGGGGCGCCAGTGTCCACCGGGACGATCGTCGCCATGGTCGAAGAAGGCGCGGCCATGCTCGAAGCGTTCCTGGCCCGGATCAAAGACCTCCTGGTTGGATCGGAGGTGGTCCACGCCGACGAGACCGGCCTGCGGGTCGAGGCCCTGTTGAAGTGGGTGCACTCGGCATCGACGAGCGAGCTCACCTTGTACCACCTCGACGACAAGCGCGGGACCATCGCCATGGACGCGATGGGTGTCTTGGAGCACCTGACAGGCGTGCTCGTCCACGACGGCTGGGCGCCATACCGCAAGTACAACAACGTGACCCACGCTCTTTGCAACGCCCATCACCTTCGTGAGCTCGACGCCGTCGGTGAGACCGAGGGCCAGAGTTGGGCGACGGAGATGACCGCGCTGCTCGCAAACACCTGGCAGTTCGTACTCACCGCCAAAGGCGAGGGGCGCAGCGCGCTCACCGGTGACGATCTCGAACGCATCCGAGCGGCATACCAGGCGATCATCGTCGCCGGGCACGCCGCGAACCCGCCGCCCGCGCCGACCGGGAAACGGGGCCACCCCAAACGCTCCAAGGCCGCCAACCTGCTCCGACGTCTCGACCTCCACACCGATGACGTGCTGCGCTTCGCCACCAACTTCGCTGTCCCGTTCGACAACAACGTCGCGGAGCGAGACATCAGGATGGTGAAAGTCCACCAGAAAGTCTCGGGTGGCTTCCGCAGCATCGACGGAGCCGAGGCGTTCCTCGCCTTCCGAAGCTACCTCTCGACCGCAGCCAAACAGGGCGTCAACCTCCTCGACGCTCTGCAAGGACTGTTCAACGCGAACCCGTGGATGCCACCTGGGCCCAGCACCACCAGCTGAACCACCACCGACCAATCAACGCTCCACGATCAACCGACTGGCGAACCCTCTTACGCCGAGCGCCGGGGACCTGAACAGTTACGTTTGCGCGTGGGAGGGCCGATG
>JANONE010000417.1:0-1878 GCA_031420675.1 Ilumatobacteraceae bacterium
CCTCGCAGACACGGTGAACCGGATCGTTGGCGAGGTGGGCCTGACGGGAGTCGTGCGGGTCGACCTCGATGGTCTCGTTGCCTTCCAGGCCGCCTACGGCATGGCACACCGGGGGCTCGGCGTTGCCTCGACGATCGACACACAGTTCGCCGTCGCCAGCGGCTCGAAGGGCCTCACCGCCTTGACAGTGATGAGCCTGGTCGAGCGGGGTGAGCTCAGCCTCGGCACCACCGCACGATCGCTGCTCGGCGGCGACCTCCCCCTCATCGACGATCAGGTGACCGTCGAGCAGCTCCTCTCGCACCGCTCGGGGATCGGCGACTACCTCGATGAGGACGAGGTGCACGACTCGTCCGACTACGTCCTGAAGGTCCCCGTCCACGAGCTCGCGACCACCGAGCAGTTCCTCCGTGTGCTCGACGGCTACCCGATGAAGTGCGCGCCCGGCGAGCAGTTCGCCTACTGCAATGGTGGTTACGTGGTACTTGCGTTGCTCGCCGAACGCGCGGTAGGCGTGCCCTTCCACGACCTGGTCGAACAGCGGGTGTGCGCACCGGCAGGAATGGTCGACACCGTGTTCCTGCGCTCCGACGAACTGCCGGGTCGGGCCGCGATCGGCTACCTCGAGGACGAGGGATTGCGCACGAACGTCTTCCACCTACCGGTGCGCGGCAATGGCGACGGTGGCATCTATACCACCGCCGCCGACTTCCACGCGCTGTGGGATGCGTTCCTGGCCGGGCGGATCGTGTCTCTCGAGACGCTCGCCGAGATGGTGCGTCCGCGCAGCGATGTTCCATCGGAGTCGCTGCGCTACGGACTGGGGTTCTGGCTCCACGAGTCGACTGACGTCGTTTCGCTGCTTGGTTCCGACGCGGGGGTGGGGTTCGTCTCCGTGCGCGATCCCGGGGGGCGATTCACATACACCGTCCTGTCCAACAAAGGTCGCGGCGCATGGCCGGTCAGTCAACGCATCGGTGAACTGATCGAGCAGTGAAGCACCTGCCCTGAACCTGAGGCACAGCAGGAGCGCCAGCTTCGACCTGAACCCCTGGCACCGTCAACCGGCAAATCGGCTTGCGAATCGCGCACCCCTGGCGCATACTGCTCCTGCCTCGGGCAAGCGCCCTTGGAAGTGGACCCGGTTGCCCACCCGTAGGTGGGGGAACCGGGTTCTGCGCGTTACGGCCGAAGTTCGATGACTCGCTGCACGAGCGGCTCGATCAATGCCTGCCAGTTCGCACCTGCACCCACGGCCCACGTGACGCCGTCGGCGATGCCCAGCATCGGTTCACGCCGAGCCGTGCGGTGCTCGAAGACAAGCGCCGGTTCGGGCTGTCTCAGCTTCGAGATGATCCGCGCATCCTCGCGATCGTCCTGCCGGCTTTCGAGGACGAGGCGATCGACCCTCTGCGACTGCACTTCGTTCACGATTGCGGCCAGGCACGCTTCGCGGGCGGCGAACTCGGTGATGCCATGCCGCCGGTGACAGACCACGACGAACGCTCGCACCGGGAGCTCGGCGATCGATGAGAGGAGGATCCGCTTCTGCGCATCGACCTCGTTGTTGAAGTGAAGGCGACGACCGCGCGTGGGTAGAGCACCGATGGCTGCACGGGTCGCTGTGAGATGACGAGCTTCGATCAGCACGCAGCCCATGAGGTAGCGCTGACCGCGGATGGACTCGTCGACGAATGCGTCAGTGGGGCGGAACCTTCGGCTCACTTGCCTCGATCGCCGAGTCGGTCAGCAACTGGCCGTCGTGCTCGTCGGTCCAGCGCAACGAGGCCAGCTCGGCGCGGCGCGCGCCGGCGACGGCCGCGATGCGGAACGCCAATTCGGCCGCAGCGTCGATCGAGGTTGCGGCGACCATCACGG
>JANONE010000418.1:0-2552 GCA_031420675.1 Ilumatobacteraceae bacterium
CGACACCGTGGTCAGGTTGGCCCTTCGTGCGCTCTCGTGGAAACGGTGACGACACCATCCTCGGTGATGTCGTCGATGATCGCCACCTGGATCTCGCGCAGCGACGAAGTGCGATGCTCGAGGAGCGCGGCGACATCGTCCGGGAATGCGCGCAGGATGCTGGAGACGACGATCTGTTCCTCCGCACCGAGGAAGCACCGGTTGGCGTTCGTGACCGACGCCAACAACGCCCCGAGTGCTCCGAGCACGCTGTCGTCCGCATGACCGTTGCAGATCGCAGCGAGATGGTCGGTGATCGCCAGCGAGCCCTGTTTGCACGGCGGGCACTGGCCGCATGACTCGACCGCAAGGAACCGCGACATTGCCAACGCCACGGCGGTCATGTTGACCGAGTCGTCGTAGACCACAAATCCGGCGGCGCCGAGACCCGACCCTGCCGCGGCGAAGTCCTCGTAGGTGAGCGGTGCGCCGAACGCGGCGGCCACCAACACCGCGTTCGAGACCCCCGACAACGCCGCCTTGAACGACCGTCCCGGCAGCGGCCCGCCGCACAGGGCGAGCAGTTCCGAGAACGGCGTGCCCACCTCGACTTCATGAACGCCTGGCCGAGCGACGTCCCCGACCACGCTCGCGATGAGCGTCCCTGGTGCGGCCGCAGTGCCCATCGAGCGGAACCAGTCCGCACCATTGGCCATGATGTGCGCCACGCACGCGAGCGTCTCGGCGTTGTTGACGACCGTCGGGTTCGAGTCGGACCGACCGGCAACGGGTCGCGAACCAGCCTCCCAGCCGACCGGCGAGTCCGTTGCGAACAGACCCAGTTCATACGGCGGCAGCAGTCTGGGGAGCGCGTCGCGGCCTTCGATCACTTCCAGGAGCGCCTTCTCCTCGCCATACAGGTAGTCGTCGGGTCCCTCCACGATGTTGATGCTGAGCTCCTGCAGCAGGCCGGTGGCGGTGAACTCGATTGCCGCCTCGCGCAGCCGCTGTACCTCTCGCGGGTACGAGCGTTTGGTGGCCACGTAGACGGTGCCCGCCCCGACGGCGAGCGCGGCGATTGCTGCGCCCTCGATGATCCGATATGGATCGCGACGGATCAACATTCGGTCTTTGAAGGTCGCCGGCTCACCCTCGGCTGCGTTGACGACCACGAACCGGGTTCCGGATCCGCCGTCACGAACTGACGCCCACTTCCGTGCCGTCGGAAATCCCGCCCCGCCTCGTCCTCGAAGTCCTGCACTCCCGATCAACTCGATGGTCGCGTCGGCGCCAATGTCCATTGCCACGTGCAGACCCCGACCGCCACCGGCGATCAGGTAGTCCTCCATCGTTACAATCGGCGAGTCGGGCAACAGGAACGAAGTTCGGCGTGGCCAGACCGTCGCGACTTCACTGTCCGCCAGCCAATCCGCTGGCGACATGTCGTGCTCGTCGTCGTGACCACGTCGTTCATGCCCCGACACGGCGAAGGTCCTTTTCGAGTGCGTCTCGCAGCTTTGACCGGCGCCACGGCAGGTCAGCGCTCGACACATCAGGCGAGAGCACACCGATCACGTCGAACCTCCTAGCGGTGAGAGCGCGACCATGGTCCGGAGCAACGCGTTCGAGGGCAACGTCTGCTCTCATTTCCGCACGGTACACCTCTCGGGCTGGGTGAGCGAGGCGAGTCCATGTAGCGATCGACGAACGGTTTGCTGGCGGCGGGGCCGGCGGTTCAGCAACAGTCGTCGCAGGTTTCACCTCGCCACGCTTCGCGACCTTCGTTGACAGCAAGAGCCGCGATCGCAAGCGCGGCAATTGGGTCGGCCCACCACCAGCCGACGGTCGCGTTGAGGATCAGACCGGCGAGCAGGATCGCCGAGAGGTAGGCGCACAACTTCGTCTGATTGCTGTCGGCCACCACCGTCGCGCTCCCCAGCAACATCCCGTTGCGACGCTTGGCTCGGGCGAGAACCGGCATCACGACGAGCGACGCGACGGCGAGCCCGATGCCCACCGTCGACCCACTGGGCTCCGATTGGCCAGCCAGAACGATGATTGCCTGCACCGAGACGTACGCGCCGAGGACAAAGAAACTGACCGCGATCAGTTTCAACGCTCGCCGCTCGCGATCCGCGCTCAGGCCTCGGAACTGCCACACGATCACGAAAGCCGACATCACCTCGACCGTCGAGTCGAGACCGAACCCGACCAGCGCGATCGAACTCGCAGCCGTGCCGGCAGCTATCGCCACGACTGCTTCGACGACGTTCCAAGCGATCGTGGCCCACGCAAGGCGAACCGCCCGGCGTTCGAACACCACAGGGGCGACGGCGGTCACCATGTCATCTCCTCGCAGCCACGGTGATCGTCGGGTTCGACCTGCAACGTGGCGTGGGTGATGCCGTGCTGGGCTGCGAGCAGCGCTCTGGCTTGGTCGAGCACGGCGTGCGAATCGGTTCCGGCCGCAACCATCAGATGCGCAGTTGCCACTTCCATGTCCGACGTCAGTGTCCACACGTGAAGGTCATGAACATCAACGACACCACCGATGCCGGCCAACTCCACTTGCA
>JANONE010000419.1:0-2743 GCA_031420675.1 Ilumatobacteraceae bacterium
GGGCCCACCCGTGGGGTACCCCCCCCCCGGGGGGGCGCTAACCCACTGGCTTGGCGCGCCGGGGCGCTATCGAGCTGCTGGGCCCTGCGGCGGAGCCGACGCGGGTGCCCCCCGCAGACGCACTCTCAGCGGCGAGCGAGAGCGAGGAAGGTGTCGCTGGTGACGACGTTGCTACCGGCGGCGCGCACGTCGGTGACGATCGCTTGATCGTTGGTGACCACCACCACGGGCCGATCGGCGTCGAGCGCTGCCACCTCGGCGCGCAACACATCGTCGGCGCTGACGCCCTCGGGAGAGAAGCTCACGCGCACCAGCCGGCGACTGTTGGCCGACGCACCCACGATCGATGCACCGTCGAACACGATGTGGATGAGGCTGCCCCAACGCCGCGCAAGATTTTCCGCGGCCTCGATGCACACGTCGCGCTGACGATCGAGCGACAGCCCTGGCCAGCCGAGCTTGGCCACGTTGTAGCCGTCGACGAGCACCACCGCGCCGGCGGCGCGTAGCAGGTGTTCGCCGGCGGCATCGCTGTTGCCGTAGATGCCGCCCGGCAGCGCGATGGGCTTGCGTTGCCGGCGGCGCGCCGATGGCCCGGCGCTGCGAGTGAGCGCGAGTGCTTCCGTGAGCAACGCTCGCACCCGCTCGACATCGGCGGATACGCCTCCGTGGACAGCGGCTCGATCGGCCAACGCGGCGTCGCGTGCGGCGAAGGCGGCGAGCAACTCCGCTCGCATCTCGGCCACAGACACGTCCGCAGAGTCGGCCTTCGCCGCGGCAGCATCGGCACCGTTGGCGCGCTTCTGCACGGCACGCTCCGCCTGGCGCAACTGCGTGCGGACGTTGGCGAGCTCGGCGCGCAGGCGAGCGGCCTCGGCCTGTGCGGTGACGCGCGCAATCCGCTCGGCTTCCAGCTGATCGCGCAGACCGGCGACCTCCAGCCGCGAACGCACCGCAGCTGCCTCGGCGGCGTGGCGCCGGCGCTGCTCGCGCCTCAGCTCGGTTGCATCGTCGCCCGGCCGTTCGTCGGTCGTGGCCAGCAGGGCAGCGGCCGCCTGCCAACCCTGCGGCCGCGTGAGCCACAGAATGCCCACCTCATCGAGCAACTCGTCGGTGGCAACCTGTCCCAAGCGGCTGAGGAACCCGACATCGGCCTCCACTGCCTCGCGCACCTTTGCCAGCGCCGCCGGCGGCAGCTTCTGGAACCTCAGGAACGGCTTGAGGCCCGAGGGGAACGCCAACGGCGGTCGCAACTTGGCACTGACCGCGGCAACGTTGACCGCGAACTCGAGGGCCGAATGCAAGGCTCGATCCGGGAGACGGGGCGATGCCAAGGCTGCGGAGTCGGGGTCGCCAGGCACGTTCGCCAGGCTAGCCAGACACCACCCGGACGCAGGATCGAACACCCGTTCTTGACGGCGAACGGGTGTTCGTGCTCAACTGGCGCGCTGTGCAACGCTCGTTCGATGATCTCGGAACTCCCCTGGCCGATGTCACGTTCTGCGTGCTCGACATCGAAACCACCGGTACCGACCGCGGGGGCGACCTCATCACCGAGATCGGCGTCGTCAAGGTTCGCCGGGGCGAGTGCCTGGGCACCATGGCCACGCTGATCAACCCGGGCAAGGCCATCGCCCCCAGCGTCACGGTGCTCACCGGGATCACCCAGTCGATGGTCGCCAAGGCACCACGCATCGAGTCCGTGCTCCCCGCCTTGCAGGAGTTCGTGGGCGAGTCCGTGATCGTTGGCCACAACGTCGGCTTCGACATGGGCTTCATCAACGCAGCCCTGTTGCGCAGCGACCGGCCGGCGTTCCGCAACACCGTTGTCGACACGCTGCCGCTCGCCCGCCGGCTGGTCCGCGACGAGGTGCCCGACTGCCGCCTGGGCACGTTGGCCAGTAGGTTCCCGCTCTATCAAATCCCCACTCATCGTGCCCACGACGACGCGCTCGCCACCGCCGACCTGCTGCACATGTTGCTCGAACGCGCTGCCGGGCTGGGCGTGATGGGCCTCGACGATCTGGTGCTGCTGCCGAAGATGGGTGGCCACCCGCAGGCGGGCAAGCTGAAGCTCACCCAGCACCTGCCTCGCTCACCCGGCGTCTACCGCTTTCTCGGCGCCAACGACGAAGTGTTGTACGTGGGCAAGGCCAGCAACCTGCGTCAGCGCGTGCGCAGCTACTTCGGCAGCGATGACCGCCGCAAGATCGGCCCGATGCTGCGCGAAACACAGCGGCTCGCCCATACGCCCACATCCGACCCGGTCAGCGCTGAGGTGCTGGAACTGCGCTACCTGCACAGCCTGAACCCGCGCTACAACCGGGTGGGCACCACCTGGCAGAAGTACTGCTACGTGCGCCTGACCACCGACGAGGCGTGGCCACGGCTGGTCATCACCAACGAACCGGCCACCACCGGTGTGCACATCGGCCCGCTGGCGTCGCGGTCGATCGCCACCTCGGTGATCGAGGCTGTCCA
Organism: Ilumatobacteraceae bacterium; assembly: GCA_031420675.1. Classification (GTDB taxonomy): domain Bacteria; phylum Actinomycetota; class Acidimicrobiia; order Acidimicrobiales; family Ilumatobacteraceae; genus UBA668. Next base: position 2,482 of record JANONE010000419.1, read on the forward strand.
GTCGGCACTGCCGATCCGCCGCTGCAACACGCGAATCGGTTGCAGCTACAAGGTGCCCGAGGGTGCTGTCGCGTGCATCGGCGCTCGCCTGGGCGCAGCCATGTGCCCGTGCAGCGGCACCGCCGACGAAGCCACCTACTGGCGAGTCGTTGCACAGGTGCTCAGCGCGTTGTCCACTTCCCCGCAACTCGTGCTCGACCCGCTGTGGGCCAAGATCGCCGTGCTGGCAGCGCAACGCCGCTACGAGGAAGCGGCCACCATG
>JANONE010000420.1:0-9714 GCA_031420675.1 Ilumatobacteraceae bacterium
GCAACGGCGGCAGCATAGGCGCCACGCAAAGCTACAGCCTGGCGGCGGTCAACGACGCGCCCACCGGCGCGGCCACAGCCGTGCTGGCAGCCGGCACCGTGGACACCGGGGCCGTGGACACCGGGGCCGTGTCGTTAGCAGTGCCGGTGGCGGTGCTGGCAGCCGCGGTGGCCGGCACGGTGCTGACAGCGATGGTGGTGCTGGTGGCGAGCGGCACCAACGGTTCCACCGCGCCCGTGTCGATCGCCGCCTGTGCTGCGGCCGCCTCGTCGACCCCGTAGTACTTGGACTCGGCGGGCACGATCGTGACCGCCACGAAGGCAACCACTGCGGTCCCCGCGAGCGCCGCCACCAGGGTGCGCCGCGGCAGCATCCATGTGGCGGTGCGGATCGGCCGTTCGATCAGGTAGTAGGAGGCGATTGCCACCGCCAGGGTTATCGCGCACTTGATGACGAGCAGTTCACCCGCCGGCATGACCCACGACTTGCGGTCGACGAGCACGAAGATCGGCCAGTGGTAGAGGTAGACGCCGTAGCTGATCTTGCCCAACCCCACCAATGGCCGGGTGCCGAGCAACGTGCGCAACTTCCCGTCGGCCTGGAGGCCGATGATGAGCGCTGCGCTCGCCGCCGCGACGAACGGCATGGCACCCTCGTACGCGGGGCCGCGACCATCGGGGAACAGCACGCACCCGATTGCCAGCGCGCCGAACCCGACAGGTGCCAGCAACGCCATCCGGGCGGGCAGTTCACGGTGGTTCGTGTGCCGGCTGCGCAGCCAGCAGGCCACCAGTGCTCCGGCGAAGATCTCGGACATTCGTGCCGGGGTTGCCCAGTACGCCGCGTCGGGACCCCAGACCTGAGCAATGACAGGGGCAGCGATCGCCGACAACCCGGTGAGGATGCCCACCGACACGAGCGGCGAGAGGCGCCGTCGGCGTCGGGCGAGTGCCAACAATCCGATGAACGTGACTGGCCACAGCCAATAGAACTGCTCCTCGATCGCCAGCGACCAGAAGTGGTCGAGCGGGCGCTTGAGACCGGCCTGGGCTGCATTGAGATCCGCGTAGCTTTCGCCGGACGCCAACTTGACCCAGTTGAACACCTGGAAGACGGCGCCGAGCGCATCCCGCCGGAGGTTGGCGATGCCACGGAACCACCCTGCCGCTGCCATCAGGCTGACCCCGACGACGCACACCAGGCCGGCCGGCAGCAGCCGGCGGGCGCGCCGCGTGTAGAACGCCGCTGCATTCACACGGCCGCTGTTGGACTGCTCGGCGAGCAGCAACGCCGTGATCAGGTAGCCGGAAAGGGTGAAGAACACCGACACACCCAGATAGCCGCCACTCATCCAGCTGACCCGCCCATGGAACAGGAGCACGACCGTCACTGCCAATGCGCGGATCCCGTCCAGCGCTGGTTGGTAGGCGATCGTCTGGCGACTCATCGGGTGCGATCGTAGAGGCTGCGTGCTCCCGGCCCGCTGCACGAGGCGGTCGACTCACAGACGAGACGCCTGCGACCACGACGTGGAACAATGCGTGCATGCGACGCCGCGCCATGCTGCTCTCCCTCTCGCTCGTCGCGTCGGCGGCAGCCATCGCCATCCCCGCCGCGCAGGCCACTGCGGCCCCGGCGGGTTGCCGCAACAACTCCAGCGGCATCACCGAGTTCTGCGACCAGCACATCGGCACCGTCGGGGTGCGTGGCTCGATCGGCCTGCTGGGCGACTCGGTGCTGCTCGGGTCTGCCGGCGCGATGAGCACCCCCAGCCTGCCGACGATGCTCAGCGCCAACGGCTTCGGGCCGGTGCACCTGTCGACGACGTTGGGCATGGTCACCTACAACCCGTTGGTCTCGAGACGCGAGGCATCTGCGTTTCACTGGCTCGGCCGCTGGCGCGACGCAGGGTTCGACCCGAGTGTGATCGTGGTCAATCTGGGCGCCAACCAACTCTCCACCTGCACCCAGTTCTCGGTCGCGGTGTGCAGGGCCAAGATCGACCAACTGCTGCACGGGATCTCGCTGTACTTCCCCGAGGCCATCGTCTGGTGGGCGAAGGTCGTTCAGCGCAGCTACCCGTCGGGCGCACCGACATCGGGAATGCAGGGATGGAACGGTGCGCTCGATCAGGCGGAGTCGCAGTGGCCGAACCTGGTGGTGTGGGATTGGCCGATGGCGCTGGCGACGGCCGACCCGCGGATCCTCACCGACATCGCCGGGATCCACCCCGTCTCGGCCACGCAGTACGTGAAGCGCAGCACGCTGATGGCAGAGCACATCACGGCGCAGATGGGCGGCGCGCACTACACCGGGCCGCGGGTCGGGCTTCCTGCGCCCGAGACCACCGGCCTCGGGTACGCCCCGGTCACCGAGACGACGATCTACAGCACCCTCACCAACGGCCTCCGCTTCGCGGCCGACGAGACGCGCGACATCGACCTCAGTGGCATACCAGCGGTCGCCGACGCGGCGCAGGCGTTGGCCCTCACCGTGAGCGCGAGGAACGCAACCGACGACGGCTGGCTGGTGGTCTATCGCTGCGGCGATGCCATGCCCCCCACCTCCAACGTCAACTTCGCCGCCGGCGCCTTCCGCACCGCGCAGGTCGTCACCAGGATCACCGACGCCGGGCACATCTGCGTCCACACCAGCACCGTCACCGACGTGATCGTGTCGATCCAGGGCAACTTCCTGCAGGGTGCGGGCACCACGCTGAACCCGTTCCAACCCGTGCGGCCGCTCGACACCCGCCACACCGGCCGGGCACAGGACCTAGTCGTGGCCGTTCCCGGCGGGGCCGTGTCGGCCGCCAGCGTCACGCTCACCATCACTGGCAACTCGGCGGGTGGCACCGTCACGGTGTACGGCTGTGATCCAGCGGTGCCCGACGTCGCCAATCTCAGTTTCGAGCCCAACGAAACGGTCGCCGGCGCGGCCTTTGTGCCGGTGTCGGCGAGTGGCACGATCTGCGTGCACGTGGCCACCGCCGACGCGGCCTTGGCCGATGTCATCGTCGACATCACCGGCACATTCCTCGACTCTCCCACCGGGCTGTACTTCGTGCCGGTGTTCGGTACGCGCGTGCTCGACACCCGCAACGCGATCGGCGGCTGGGTGGGCCGCCACGGTGCCGGCCAGAGCCTTGATGTCGTGGCTGCGCCGCCTGGCGCACGCGGCGTCACGGGCACGATCACGGTCGTGCACCCCACCTTCACCAACTACCTGACGGCCTACCCGTGCGGTGCAGGGCTGCCGCCGACGTCGTCGGTGAACGCCCGTGCAGGTCTCGTCATGGCCAACTCGATCACGGTCGGCATCAATCCTTCCGACCAGACGTTGTGCATCTACAGTTTCGAGAACACGAACACGCTGTTCGACGTGGTCGGCTGGTGGGTGGGGGCAAGCTGATGAGAGCGGGCAAGCTGGCGGTCGTGCTGGCGGCGGCCGCGCTGTTGCCGTTGGCGGTGGTCGCACCCGCGCGCGCCGCACCGTCGCCAGCCGCACCAGCCGTTGCTTCGTCGAAGCGAGTGTTCATGGTGGCCGACTCTGTCGGCCTCGGCGCCAAGTGGGCGATGCCCGCTGCGTTCCCCGCCGACTGGGCGGTGACGGTCACCGGCAAGCCGGCGTTGTTCGTCGAGCAAATGGTCACCTCGTACGTGAATCCGATGCCGGCCGCGGCGTTCGGCGACTACGCCATCGTCGCCGGCGGCTACAACTATCCGTACTGGGACCCGGCCCGCTTCGATCGTTCGATCGACCAGATGGTGAACGCATTGGTCGCGAAGGGTGTGAAGCACGTCTTCTGGGTGACCCTGCGCGAGGTGAAGCCGCAGTACTACGCCGCCTGGAACTCGCTGTCCGGGAACTACAAGTTGCTCTACAGCCTGTATCCCTTCGCCAACTCACGCATCCGGTCGGCACTTGATCGGCACCCGCAGATGGCGATCATCGATTGGGCGGCCACCGCCGACCAGTTCGGTCTCACCTACGACGCCATCCACCTCAACAATGCAGGCGCCGCGTTGTACTCGGGGATCGCCGCCGGCACGATCCTCAACGCAGCCACGCGCAGGCAGGCGGGCACCACCACCGAGTTCACCGTCGCCGGTGTCGGCGGCGTGCCGGCCGGTGCGTCGGCGGTGTCGCTGAACATCACCGCCGTCAGCCCACGGACGGCCGGCTACCTCACCGCCTACCCGTGCGGCGGGACGATGCCGGTGGTCAGCAACCTCAACTTCGTTCCGGACCAGACGATCGCCAGCGCGGCCATCGTGCCGGTGGGCGTCGACGGCAAGGTGTGCGTGTACCAGAGCTCGGACACTCATGTGATCGTCGATCTCAATGGTGCGTTCGCTGCCGACTCCGGTTTCATCCCCCTGCTGCCGGGCAGGGCGATCGACACCCGCAGCGGGCCACCGCCGCCGGCGAACGTTCCGCTCGTGGTGCACCTCGGCGCGATCGCCGGCGCACCGGGCGGCGCCTTTACGGCCGTCGTCAACCTCACCGTGATCGGTGGCGACGCCGCGGCCGGCGCCAGGCTGTACCCGTGCGACGCCGCGCCACCGGCTCAGGTGGCTCGCACCATCGCCGCCGGAGTGGTGCAGAACCTCACCATGGTTGCCGCCACCGACGGCAACGGTGACGTGTGCGTGACCGTCAGTCAGCGCGCCCACGTGCTGGTCGATCTGTTCGGTGCCTTTCCACTGAGTGCCTCCTTCCAGGCGATCACACCGCAGCGCCTGCTCGACACCCGCGGCGGCTTTCCGCTGTTCGGCGGGACGTCGCTGGTACTGCAGGTGGCGGGTGTGGTCGCTGTGCCGGCCTCGCCGATGCCGTCGGGCGCAGTGCTCACCCTCACGATGTTGAACCCTGCAGGTCCCGGGTGGGCCACTGTGTACCCGTGCGCCACCGGGCAGCCGAACACGTCGATGATCAACGTGGTGTCGAACCATGAGCAGACCAACGCGGTCATCCCAGCGCTCGACGGCGCCGGCACCGTGTGCCTCTACAGCAGCACGACCAGTCACGTGTTGGTCGATGTGTCCGGATGGTCCGGTCCCGCCTTCCTGCCGCTGATGCCGACCCGTCTCGTCGATACCCGAAACGGGTAGCCGCGCCGGTTACCCGTTGGTAGCGGTGGCAGACTGCCACCCATGATCTTCGACGGCTACGTCAGCCAGCTCCCCGACACAGACCCCGGCGAAACCCAGGAGTGGCTCGACAGCCTCGAGGCCGTCATCGATGTGCACGGCAAGACCCGGGCCCGGTTCCTGCTCAGCAAGCTGCTCGAGCAGGCCCGCGCATCCCAGGTCAGCTTCCCGGCCACCGTCAGCACGCCATACATCAACACCCTCCCGCGCGAGTCCGAGCCGTGGGTCCCCGGCGACGAGTACATCGAGCGTCGCATCCGTGCGTTCATCCGCTGGAACGCAGCGGCGATGGTGGTTCGTGCCAACAAGCACGCCGAGGGCATCGGCGGCCACCTCGCCACCTTCGCCAGCTCGGCCAGCCTGTACGAGATCGGTTTCAACCACTTCTTCCGCGGCAAGGACGACGGCACGCCCGGCGACCACGTCTACTTCCAGGGTCATGCGACGCCGGGCATCTACGCCCGCGCCTTCCTCGAGCGCCGCTTCGAGGAGTCGGATCTCGAGCAGTTCCGCCGCGAGATCGGCCGCGACAACAAGGGTCTCAGCAGCTACCCGCACCCGCGCCTGATGCCCGACTTCTGGGAGTTCCCCACTGTCTCCATGGGCCTCGGGCCGCTCGCCGCGTTGTACCACGCACGGTTCAACCGCTACCTGATGAACCGCGAGCTCGACGACACCAGCCAGAGCCGCGTGTGGGCCTTCCTCGGCGATGGTGAGTGCGACGAGCCCGAGACGCTGGGCGCCATCTCACTGGCGAGCCGCGAGAAGCTGGACAACCTCGTCTTCGTGGTCAACTGCAACCTGCAGCGGCTCGATGGCCCGGTGCGCGGCAACGGCAAGATCATCCAGGAGCTGGAGGCCAGCTTCCGCGGCGCCGGCTGGAACGTGATCAAGGTGATCCTCGGCTCGAAGTGGGACGAACTGCTCGCCAAGGACAAGGACGGGGCGCTCCTCAACAAGCTGAACACCACCGTCGACGGCGAATTCCAGCGCTACAGCATCGAGAACGGCGCCTACATCCGCGACAACTTCTTCGGCCCCGACCCGCGCCTGCGCCAGCTGGTGGCCCACCTCAGCGACAACGATCTCGTCAACCTGCCCCGTGGCGGCCACGACTACCGCAAGTTGTACGCGGCCTACAAGGCAGCCACCGAGAACCTCGGTTCCGGCGCCCCCACGGTCATCCTGGCCAAGACCATCAAGGGCTGGACCCTCGGCCCGGGCTTCGAGGGCCGCAACTCCACCCACCAGATCAAGAAGATGACCAACGAGCAGCTGATGGCGCTACGCGATCGCCTGCACCTGCACGACGAGATTCCCGATTCGGCGTTCGACAACGAACAGGTCCCCTACTTCCGCCCGGCGGAGGATTCGGTGGAGTACCAGTACATGGTCGAGCGCCGCCGCGCACTCGGCGGCAGCATTCCCAAGCGCATCATCCGCCCGCGCAAGGCGTTCACGCTGCCGTTGGACAGCTCGTTCGAGGAGCTGCGGAAAGGTTCCGCAGGGCAGGCGGTCAGCACCACGATGGGCTTCACCCGCCTCCTGCGCAACCTGTGCCGCGACGAGAACATCGGGCAACTGGTGGTGCCGATCATCGCCGACGAAGGCCGCACGTTCGGCATGGACTCGTTGTTCCCGGCGCTGAAGATCTATGCCTCGCAAGGCCAGAAGTACGAGTCCGTCGACCACGACCTGCTGCTCAGCTATGCGGAATCGGCGAAGGGCCAGATCCTGCAGGAGGGCATCACCGAGGCCGGCTCGATGGCCAGCTTCATCGCTGCCGGCACGTCGTACGCCACCCGTGGGGTGACCACGATCCCGTTCTACACGTTCTATTCCATGTTCGGTTTTCAGCGCGTCGGCGATCTCATCTGGCAGGCGGCCGATGCGAGGACTCGCGGCTTCCTGATGGGCGCCACGGCCGGGCGCACCACCTTGCAGGGCGAGGGCCTGCAGCACCAGGACGGCCACTCGCTGGTGCTCGCCGGCACCGTGCCACCGTGCCAGGCGTACGACCCAGCGTTCGCGTACGAGCTGGCGACCATCATCCAGGCAGGCATGACCCGCATGTTCGGCCCCGACGGCGGCGACCGCCCGCAGGGCCTCGAGCGCGACGTCTTCTACTACATCACCCTGTACAACGAGAACTACCCGATGCCGGCGATGCCGGAAGGGCTCGACCCGGCACACATCGTGCGCGGGCTGTACCAGTGGGCCGCTGCGCCGGAAGGCACCGAACGCCGCGCCACCGTGCTCTTCAGCGGTTCGGCGCAGGGCGCGGCCCGTGCTGCGGCCGAAGAACTTGCCGGGCAGGGCATCGGTGTCGAGCTGTGGTCGGCAACGTCGTACAAGGCGCTGCGCGACGATGCCCTGGCGGGCGAACGTTGGAACCGCTTGCACCCCGGCGAGCCGGCTCGCGTGCCGCTGGTCACGAAGCTGCTGGCCGACTCACCCGGCCCGATCGTGGCCGTCAGCGACTTCATGAAGATCGTGCCCGAGCAGGTGGCCCGCTTCCTGCCCGGCCGCACGTTCGTGCCCCTGGGCACCGATGGCATGGGCCGCAGCGACACGCGTGAGGCGCTACGCGACTACTTCGAGGTCGACGCCGGCCACGTGGTCGTCGGGGTGCTCAGCGCGCTGGCTGCCGAGGGCAGCGCCGGCGCCGAGGAAGTGCAGGCTGCGATCAGCCGCCACGGCATCAACCCCGAGGCTCTCGACCCGCTCGACGTCTGACACTGCACTGCACGGCACGTCACGTCACGTCACGACGGTCAGCCCCACCAACCGTTGACGTCGACGATGACATGGCTCGATACCGAGCTGTACACGCACAGCGCACCGCCGGCGGAGAGCGCCACCATGGCCCCGTTGGCCACGGACTGGCCGTACCCGAAGTTCAGGTTGGACGTCGGCGGCTGGCTGCCACACGGGTAGGCGGTGACGTAGCCGTTGTCGGCGACAGCCGCGGCTGATGTGATGTTGAACGACACGGCCTTGGCCGATGCCGGCACACCGCGCTGGCCGGCGATCTGCATGGTGATGACCTGTCCCTGACCGAGGCGCTGGCCGCCGGTGCCGAAGTTCATCTCCGCGCTCCACGATGCGCGGGTGTCGACCCAGCGGAACGGTGCGCTCGGCGTGAAGCCGGTCGCTCCCGACGGCGTCATGTACCCGAAGACGTCGACGATGACGTCGACCGCTGTGCTGGCGTAAAGGCACACCGACTGGTTGGCGGACAGCGCGGTCGTCACCGTGTTCGGTCGTGTCTCGCCCGGTGCCGGGTTGACGCTCGACGTCGGCGGCAGCGCGCCGCACGGATAGACCGTCACGTAGCCTGCAATGTCGGGGTTGATGGCGGTGACGTTGAGCATGACTCCCGTCGCACCTTGCGGCGCCGACGGCAACTGGAGTTCCACGGCCCGATCAGCGGCGAGACGACCGCTGGGCCCGATGCCCTGGCGGGTGTCCATCACACGCTCCGGGACGACCGCCGAAAATCGAGAGGCCGCGTTGGCGGAGTAGTGACCCGAGACGTCGATGATGATGTCGGCGGCCACGGGTGAGAACAAGCACAGCGAGCCTTCGCCACTGAGCGACATCGTGGCGGCATTGGAAGCGGCTTGGCCGTTTGCGAAGTTGAGGGTGGAGACCACGGGCATCGGGTTCGAGCAGTTCCACACCGTCAGGTAGCCGGCGCCGCCCGTGTTGGCGACCGTGAAGTTGGCGCTGACCGCAGTGGCCCCCTCCGGCAACCCGAGGCGACCGGTGAGCTTGATCCTCTTCGGTGTCTGCGCCAGCAACTTGGTGGCGCCGTTCGACACTCGCGAATCGACGAAGCGGGCGGGCGTGATCGACTGCCAGCCGGTGGGTCCGCTGGTGGGCGAGGCCGGTGGCGGCGGGCCAATCGCATCGGCGGCGGCCGGGTCGACCGTGAAGCTCCAGCTGACGGTGCGGGCGGAGGTGGAGACGGTCACGGAGTACACGCCGGGGCTGAGCTTCGAACGTGGCATGACGATCACTGCGTTGTTGCCCTGCAGGATGTCGCGCGCGGTGCCGGACGTGTTGTTGGCGCTGAGCACGCAGGTCGTCACCGGCCCGTCGGGACCGGTCATCGTCGCCGTCGGATTCGAGTTGAAGCCTTCCGGCATCATCGCGATGAGAGGTAGGCCGGCACCGGTGTTGCCCCATCCGCACATCTCCACCGGGTTGGGTGATTCGGCGATGAAGTTGGTCAGGCTGGTGACGGTTCCGTTCCCGGGGAACAGGATCGGGTTTGCCAGGCCCTGCTGCGGGCCGAGGCCACTGAGGACGTTCAGGGTGGCGCCGCTGTGCCAGCGGGCGGTGTTCGGATTTTCACATTGGCCGTAGCCGGCACGCTCCAGGTTCGGGCGCAGGATGCCGATCGCGTGGAACGGTCCCGTGATCCACAGTTCGACGAACGATCGGTTCGACACGCCTGTCGCGCTGCTGACAGCGACGTTGCTGGCGTTGCCGGCCGCATCGCCCGACGCGGTGTACCCGGGCGCTCCCGGCAGCTCGTCGTGGGTGATGTCGTTGA
>JANONE010000421.1:0-2313 GCA_031420675.1 Ilumatobacteraceae bacterium
GTCGCAGCCCGCATCGCCCCCTGACTGCCTGGAGGGAGTCCGCCACACACGGTCAGCCGCAATCCCGATTTAGCTTGGGCGTTCGTTCTCTGTTCTGCCGCCAGAGTTCTCTGGAAATACTCGACATGTGAGCAAAGCAAGTTACTATGTGGTCGTTCCGCGGTCAGATTGGAGCGGGATCTCGTCGCGTGCCCCCAACCAGCGTCGAGTCGAACCTGACGCGAGGCCCGAGGGTATTGATGAAAAGCGAGCGAAATCGAGGTCACGGCGAATCCTCGGCGGTCGTCCCAGCGCACCGTTCCTACGATCACTTGGTCGGGTTCGGCGAAGCTATGGTGCGCCTCTCCACCCCGGTAGGCCAGACACTCGAGACAGCGCCGAGCCTGTCGACCCACGTCGGCGGCGCCGAACTCAACGGACTCATCGCTGCGACCGCGTTCGGGATGCCGTCGACCTGGGTGTCTGCGGTCGGCGACGACATCGCCGGACACCGGATCGTTCGTCATGCCCGGTCATATGGCGTCACCCCGTCGCTCGAGGTCGCAGATGACGCGCGATCCGGTCTCTATTTCGTCGAGATGGCGGCCTTCCCCCGTTCGACGAGAGTCTTTTACGACCGAGGCTGGTCGGCCGCGTCATTCATCGATCGCGGCACAATCGACTGGGTCAAGTTGGTCACCGAACGAACCTGCTTTTACTCGAGTGGCATTACCGCAGGTATCTCGGCGGCGGCCCGGCGAGCGCTCGAGGAAGCGATCCAGCACTCCAGACACGTCGGAGCGGTCGTTGCCTTGGACATCAACTATCGGCGCCGGCTGTGGCCTGCGGACCAGGCCTATGGATGGATGATGGATGTGATGCCCGACATCGACATCCTGTCCGTGAGCGATGCCGACCTCCTTCATCTCGGACAGAAGCCTGACGATTTGACGGCCGCCCGCGATGCACTGGGAGTTGGCGTTCTCGTCGTCAGTTCGAAAGAACGCACAGCTGAGGCGATTACCGTGACTGTGCGCGCCATTGACGACGAGGGCGTGTCGGAAGCGACCGGCCGGGCGGCCGTGGTCGACCCGTTCGGTGCCGGCGACGCGATGTTCGGCGCTTTTCTCGCCACAGCACCGACCGCGAGTCGCGATACCGCTGTCGAACAGGCGCTGAAGGCAGCATTGATCACGTACGGCATCCACGGCGACGCTATGGACGTCGATCCGGCCGCCGCCCTCGAGGGCGGCAGGATCCTGCGTTGACTGTTCGCGAGCACCTTCGATCGGGTCGTATCCTGGCGGTCCTACGGCTCCGGCCGGGCTCCCCCGATCCGCTCGAGTTGGCCGAGCGTCTCGTCGCTGCCGGCGTGATGGCGGTGGAATGCACGATGGACTCCCCCGACGCCCTCGGCACGATCAAACGACTCCGCCTCGCGCTCGATCCGTCGGTGATCGTCGGCGCTGGAACGGTGACCGACGTCGCTCAACTCGGGCCGCTGTCAGCCGTAGGGGCGACGTTCGTGGTGTCCCCTCATACCGACGAGACATTGATCGCAAGCGCCCGAGCCCTGGCGCTCGAACCGATCCCCGGGGTCCTGACTCCGACGGACGTCCAACGCGCGACACGCGCCGGCGCGTCGATCTTGAAGCTCTTTCCCGCCGGCCCGATGGGAATCGGATACCTGCGAGCGATCTCTGCACCCTTCCCCGATGTCGACTGGGTGCCGACCGGCGGCATCGAGTTGACAGACGCATTGGAATGGCTTGACGCCGGGGCGTTGTGCGTCGGTGTCGGCTCCGCACTCTGGACCACTCCTCGGCCCGAAGTCATCATCCGACGCCTCCAGGAACACAAGACCCCTCGATGACCTCACTGCCTCCCCTCCCCGCCGACCTCGAGCGTTTGCCGCGTTCGGGAATCCGGTTGGTGATGGACCGAGCGTGGGAGTTGGGCGAACCAATCACCCATTTGGAAGTTGGTGAGCCCAGGTTTGCGACGCCCGAACACATCGTCGAGGCGTTCTGTCATGCCGCTCGCTCAGGCGAAACGAAGTACACGCCGAACGCGGGGATAGCGCCGCTGCGCGCGGCGTGCGCGCACAAACTCGCCACTGTCAACGACATCCATGTGGATGCCGATCAAATTCTCGTGACGGTGGGCGCGATGCAGGGCCTGATGTGCGCCGTGATCGGTTTGACCGGGCACGGCGACGAAATCCTTACCCCCAGCCCGGGGTGGCCCAACTACCAGCTACTCATCGCGCTCGCCGGTGCCCGCGCCGTGCGCTACGACCTGCTCCCCGAACGCGGCTACCAACCGGATCCTGGG
>JANONE010000422.1:0-11488 GCA_031420675.1 Ilumatobacteraceae bacterium
CGAGCCCGAAACGATTACCGAGCCCGAACCGGCCTGATACAGATCGACGCTTCGCCCGGCGGTGCCACCGCCAGACACACAGGAAAACCACCATGCCCAAGATGAAGACCAGCAAGACCGCTGCCAAGCGGTTCAAGACGACCGGCACCGGCAAGCTGCGCCGTCTGCAGCAGAACAGGCAGCACCTGTTCGAGAAGAAGCCGTCCACCCGCACCCGTCGTCTCGACGGCCAGGTCGATGTCCACCCCGGCGATGCGAAGAAGATCAAGCGCCTGCTCGCCAAGCGCTGATCCGAACCGCTACTGACGGCCGTTATTGAGAACGTCATTGAGAACGTGAACGAAACGAAGGAGACACAACTATGGCTCGTGTGAAGCGCGCCGTCGGCTCGAAGAAGCACCGCAAGCAGGTGCTCGAGCGGGCAAAGGGTTACTACGGCAACAAGAGCCGCTCCGTGCGGGCGGCCAACGAACAGGTGATGAAGAGCGGGCAGTACGCGTTCCGCGACCGTCGCGCCAAGAAGGGCGAGTTCCGTCGCCTGTGGATCCAGCGCATCAACGCTGCCTGCCGCCTCAACGACATCAGCTACAGCAGGTTCATCGCCGGCCTCAACGCTGCCGGCATCGAGGTCGATCGCAAGGTGATGTCCGATCTGGCCATCACCGACGCAGCTGCGTTCACGGCACTGGTCCACGCAGCCAAGGCTGCGCTCTGAGCGACCAGCTCACCTTTTCGAACCCAAAGGTTCAACGGCTGCGGCGCCTCCTGGGGCGCCGCAGTGCGCGTTCCGAAGAAGGTGTGTTCGTCGTGGAGGGGCCGTCGCTGTTGGCTCAGGCCATCGCCGCCGGCTGGGAGATCGAGGCCCAGTTCGTCGCGCCGGGTGCCGACGACATCGAATCGCCGGCACCCGTGTACGAGCTGGCGCCCAACGTGATCGAACGGGTGGCCTCCACCGAGGCGCCGCAACCGCTGCTTGCAGTCGTTCGCCAACGAGTGTCGGTGCTGCCCGTCGGTGCCGACTTCGTGATCGTGGCCGACCGCTTGGCCGACCCCGGTAACGCCGGCACCATCATCAGGTCTGCCGAGGCCGCCGGCGCCCAGGCGGTGGTGTTCACCCCCGGCTCCGTCGATCCCTACAACCCGAAGGTGGTGCGCGCCACCGCCGGCTCACTCTTCCGCGTCCCAATCGTAATAACCGAGTTGGGCGCGTTGCAGGCCGTCGGGCTGCAGGTGCTGGCGACCTCGTCGCACCGCGGCACGGCCTACACCGACGCCGACCTGCGTGGCCGCGTTGCGTTGGTGGTGGGCAACGAAGCACACGGCGTGCCCGACGATGCACCGGTGGACGGATGGCTCACCATTCCGCATGCCGGCGCAGCAGAGAGCCTCAACGTGGCGATGGCTGCCACGGTCCTCGCATTTGAAGTCGCCCGTCAACGGCGGCAGCGATAGAGTCGGCGGCATGTCGTCGAGTCGATTTCGGTGCCCCCGGGCGGTGCTCGGGGTGGCGCGCTGACGTTCCGCTCGGCGCACGCCTGTTGATCGCCCGCGGTCTCCGTCCGGGTTCGTCAGATCCAAGGTGGAAGAAGGAAATCGATGATTGATCAGATCCGTGCGGCTCGCGACCGTGCGTTGTCGCGACTGGCCGCAGCAACGACCAGCGACGACGTGCGCACGCTAGAGCTTGATGTCTTGGGCAAGAAGGGCACGCTCACCGACCTGAAGGCAGGGTTGGGCAAGTTGGCCACGATTGATGAGAAGAAGGAGGCGGGGCGTGTCCTCAACGAGGTCACCGCCGAGGTCACCGACTCGCTGTCCGCTCGGCTCGCCGAGCTGCGCAAGGCGGAACGCACTCTTGCGCTGGAAGCCGAGCGCGTCGATCTGACGGAAGTGATGCGCAAGCCGGGCCGTGGGCACGCACACGTGGTGACCCAGGCCTGGCAGCGGTTGGAGGATGTGTTCATCGGCCTCGGCTTCCAGGTGGCCGAGGGCCCCGAGGTGGAGACCGACTGGTACAACTTCGAGGCCCTCAACATGCCGGCCAGCCACCCGGCGCGCAGCATGCACGACACGTTCTACGTCGAGCACGGCGAGCACGGCAGCACCGTCCTGCGCACACACACGTCGCCCGTGCAGATCCGGGTGATGCAACACGTCGCGCCGCCCATCTACATGATCATGCCTGGTCGCGTGTTCCGCAACGAGACCACCGACGCCACCCACCTGGCGGTGTTCCATCAGATCGAGGGCTTGGTCATCGATCGCGGCATCACGCTCGCCGACCTTGCCGGCACCATCGAATCGTTCACCAAGTCCTTCTTCGGCGAGGGCTTCACCAGCCGCCTGCGGCCCAGCTACTTCCCGTTCACCGAACCGTCCGCCGAGTTCGACATCCGCACGCCCGCGGGCGACTGGCTGGAGCTGGGTGGCTGCGGCATGGTGCACCCGAACGTACTGCGCGCGGGCGGCCTCGATCCGGAGGAGTGGAGTGGTTTCGCCTTCGGTTTCGGCATCGACCGCATGGCGAAGGAGCGCCACGCGATCGGCGATGTGCGCGAGATGTACACCAACGACATCCGATTCTTGGAGCAGTTCTGATGAAGATCGTCCATTCGTGGCTCAACGACTTGGTACCCGTCGGCGACGATGTCGACGCGATCGCCGAGATCATCACCAACCTCGGCTTGGCCGTCGAAGCCGTCGTTCGGGTGGGTGGTTCGGTGGCGGGTGTCATCACCGCCCAGGTGCTGCGTACCGAACGCCACCCCGACGCAGCCAAAGTGCATCGCGTGTTCGTCGATGCCGGCGACGGCGACGAGCGTCACGTGTGGTGCGGCGCGTTCAACATGCAGGCCGGCGACGTCATCCCGCTCGCCACCGCGGGCACCACCATGCCCGATGGCCGCGCCATCGAACCCAAGCCGATCCTGGGCATCAGCAGCGATGGCATGCTCTGCAGCGCCCGCGAGCTCGGCCTCGGTGACGATCACACCGGCATCCTCATCTTGCCGGTAGGCACCCCGTTGGGCGTGCCCTACGGCGAGGCGCTCGGCCTCGGTGAGGAGGTCGTCTACGACCTCGATGTGCTGCGCAACCGGCCCGACTGCTTAGGCCATCTCGGGGTGGCGCGAGATGTCGCAGGCAAGCTGGGCCTGTCGTTGACGGCCCCCCCGTCGGTGCCTGCGGGGGCGCAGCCGACACGCTCCGCTACGGTCGAACTCGTCGCCGCCGACCGCTGCGCCCGGTTCACCACACTCGTGGTCAGCGGCATCACGGTCGCGCCGTCACCGGGCTGGATGCGGCGGCGTCTCTCGGCGGCGGGCATGCGCCCGATCAACAACGTGGTCGACGTCAGCAACTACGTGATGTTGGAGACCAACCAGCCCAACCACGCATACGACCTCGAAACGCTCGGCGGCGGCGGTTTCCGTGTGCGCCTGGCCCGCGAGGGCGAGCTGCTGGTCACGCTCGACGACGTGGCGCGCACACTCACCGCCGATGATCTGCTGATCTGCGACGCCACCGATCGCCCGATCGGTCTGGCCGGCGTCATGGGCGGCCAGAACACCGAGATCAGCGACAGCACCACCACGATCGCGCTGGAGACCGCGTGGTTCGAACCGGCAGCGATCATGCGCAGCGTGGTTCGTATGGGTCTGCGGAGCGAGGCCTCGGCGCGATTCGAGCGTGGCGTGGACCCACTGGGCATCGACCGCGGCGTCGCCCGCTTCGTCGAATTGCTCTCGCTCAGCTGTCCCGATCTCGTCGTCCATGACGGCATGGTCGATGCCCGCACCGAGCACCTGCCGGTCGCCGCCGGCGTGGTCCTTCGCCCTGCGCGCGTGTCCGCGCTGCTGGGCACGACGTTCGATGCCGAGGCCATCCGCAGCCTCATCGAGCCGATCGGCTTCGTGACGCAACCCGCGACGCAAGGACTGGGTGGCGACCTGCTCGTCACGGTGCCTTCGTGGCGATCCGATTGCACGATGGAGATCGACATCGTCGAAGAGGTCGCGCGCCACCATGGCTACGCCCTGCTGGGCAGGACGGTACCCAAGAGCACCGTGCCGGGTGGGCTCAGTGGCGTGCAGCAGCGTCGCCGGCGACTTCGTGAAGTTCTACTCGGTCTTGGCGTCAGCGAGGCCATGCCACACCCGTTCCTCGCCGCCGGCGAGCTGCAGAAGGCGGGGCTACCGGCCGCAGCGGTGCGCCTGGCCAACCCGCTGGTGGTGGGCGACGACGTGTTGCGCACGTCCCTGCGTCCTGGGTTGTTGAAGGCAATCGCGTTCAACGAGTCGCATCGGCGCGCCGGCGTCGCCTTGTTCGAGATCGGCCACGTGTACCCCCCCAGCGACGACGTGTTGCCGGCGGAGTACGAGGCCTTGGGTGTGTTGTTGGCGGGCGCCGATGCGGGCGAGGCCGTCGGCGTGTGGCGCGAACTTGCCTCAGCAATGGGGTGGGGTGCTCGCCTCGACCAAGGTTCTGTTCCACCGGGTCTGCACCCGGCGCGATCGGCCACGCTGTCCCTGGGTCGCGACGTCATCGGGGCAGTGGGCGAGATCCACCCCGACGTCGCCGAGTCCTTCGACGTCGGAGAGCGCATCGCCGTGCTCGAGCTGAACCTCACCGTGCTCCTCGGCAGCGAACCGAGGGCGCCGCAGTGGAAGCCCACCAGCCGCTTCCCGTCCAGCGACCTCGACCTTGCCTTCATCGTGCCCGACCTGGTCGCGGCAGAGAAGGTCGACAAGGCCATTCGTCAGGCCGCCGGCGCGCTGCTCGTCGACCTTTTGCTGTTCGACGTGTACCGCGGCCAAGGTGTGGGTGAGGGCCGGCGTAGTCTGGCCTACCGCCTCCGGCTGCAAGCACTTGACCGCACGCTCACCGACGACGACGTGGCGAGCGTTCGTGGCAAGGTGGAAGCGATCACCGCCAAGTTGGGCGCGGTGCTGCGCGGCTGATCAGTTGGCACTGAGATCGTCGGGGGCGTTGGCCACCCAGGCGATGCGGCCGCCTTGGCGGCGCAGTACCGTGCGCCACAGGTCGCTTGGATCCTCGCAGAACACGTCGGCCAATTCGGCCGGCAACACCATCCATGCACCCTCGGCGAGCTCGTCATCGAGCTGTAGCGCGCCCCAACCGGAATAGCCGCGGAACACGCGCAGTGCGAGCACCCCTTCGGCAACGTCGTCTGGGTCGAGCATCATGTCGATCGAACCGAGGCCTTCCGTCACCTGACTCCACGAGCCCTCCACCGGGCCCTTGAGGCGGGCGAGCGCGATGAGGGCGTCCTCGTCCACCGGCCCGCCACTGAACAGAGTGCCGGGAGCGCTCATGTGTCGTTCCCACGCCCCCAGCTCGCCAGCAGGGTGTTCGTCGAGCGGACGATTGAGGACCACGCCGACGGCACCGTCGGTGGTGTGTTCGAGCATGTAGATCACGGTGCGGTCGAAGTTGGGGTCGGCGAGTGGGGGAGTGGCAAGCAACAGCCTTGCCTTGCACGAACCATCGGCGATGGGGAAGCCGGACGAACTCACGCGATCATTCTGGCGCACGATCGACCAGGAGCACGACGTGGCTTTGTTGCCATCGGCGCTGGCGGCGGGCGCGCCCGGTTCGTCGGGCCGGGGTCTGATCTCCCCGGAGGTGGTTGCATGACAATGCATAAGTCCGTATAGTCATGCGTCATGGTTCGTGTGGGCATCATCGGTGCGTCCGGATACACCGGCGCCGAACTGCTGCGGTTGTGCGCGCAGCACCCTGACCTCGACCTGGTGTACGCCACGGGCGACACCCAGGCCGGCACCCGTGCTGCAGCGTTGTATCCCAGCCTCGCCGCGCACTACCCGACCCTGGTGTTCGACGAGTTCCAGACCGAAACGGCCGAGGGCCTCGACCTCGTGTTCCTCGGTCTGCCGCACGAGGCAAGCATGGCACTGGCGCCGCAACTGGTCGGCAAGGTCGGCTGCGTGGTCGACCTGTCGGCCGCGTACCGTCTGAAGGACGCTTCCCTCTATCCGCTGTGGTACGGCTTCACGCACGATCAACCAACCCTGCTCGCGCAGGCGGTGTGCGGCCTCCCGGAACTGCACCGTGACGAACTGCAGGGTGCCGCACTGGTTGCGACGCCCGGGTGCCACGTCACCGCTGCCGCCTTGGCGCTGGCGCCGTTGGTGCGTGCCGGACTGATCGAGACCAGCGGCGTGGTGGTCGACAGCATCACCGGTGTCAGCGGCGCCGGTCGCGCCCTCAAGCACAGTTCCCTGTTCTGCACGGTCGACGAAGACGTGAACGCGTACGCGCTGCTCGACCACCGACATACTCCCGAGATCGAACAGGAGGTGGGGGCACAGGTGTTGTTCACGCCCCATCTCGCACCGCTCAGCCGGGGCCTGCTGGCCACCTGCTACGCGCGGCCGGCGGCAACGCTGAGCACGACTGTCCTGCTCGACGCGTTGCGCGATTTCTACTGCGACGAACCGTTCATCGTGGTCAGCGAGGCCTCCCCGTCGACGAAGGCAACACTGGGCAGCAACACGGCGCACCTGACGGCACGCTTCGACGAGCGCACCGGCACGGTCATCGCCTTGTGTGCGATCGACAACATCGCCAAGGGCGCATCGGGCGGAGCAGTGCAGGCCGCCAACGTCGCCCTCGGACTCCCCGAGACCGCAGGCCTCGCGACCGTCGGGATGTATCCATGACCATCACCGCGGCAGCGGACAAGGCCGCGATGCTGGTGGAGGCACTGCCCTACATCCGGCGCTTCGCCGGCCAGGTGGTGGTAGTGAAGTACGGCGGCAATGCGCTCGCCGGTGCGAGCGACGGCGATGCTCTCGCCCTGTTCGCACAAGACATCGTGCTCATGCACCAGGTGGGCATGCGGCCGGTAGTGGTGCACGGGGGTGGCCCGCAGATCAACGATCTGATGAGCCGTCTGGGCAAGCAGGCCGAGTTCCGCAACGGTCTGCGCATCACCGACGCGGAGACGGTCGACATCGTGCGGATGGTGTTGATCGGTCAGGTGAACCCGCAGCTGGTGGCTGCCATCAACGTGCACGGCCCGCTGGCGGTGGGCGTCAGCGGTGAGGACGCGAGCCTCATCCGGGCGGTCGCACGCGACCCCGAACTGGGCTTCGTCGGCGATGTCGAATCGATCAACCCCACCATCTTGCGTGGCCTGCTCGACGAAGAGTTCATCCCGGTGGTCGCCACCATCGGTACCGATGCAAGTGGCCAGGCCTACAACATCAACGCCGACACCGTGGCCGGCGCCATCGCGGAAGCACTCGGGGCCGAGAAGTTGGTGTACCTCACCGACATCGAGGGGTTGCGCCGCATCGTCGAAGATCCGGCCAGCCTCATCCGTCAGACCACGCCCGACGAGCTCGATGCGCTGATGGCGGACGGCACCATCGCAGGCGGGATGATCCCGAAGGTGGAGAGCTGCGTGCAAGCCATACGGGCTGGCGTGCGGCGCGCGCACATCCTCGATGGTCGCATCCCGCACGTGTTGCTACTGGAAGTGTTCACCGACGAGGGGATCGGCACGATGGTGCAATGAGCGCTCACGCATTCGACACTTCGTCCTTCGACACTTCGTCCTTCGACACTTCGTCCTTCGACGTGCACAGCCGGCAGGCGTGCCCGTTCATGCCGGTGTTCGGGCCACCGCAGGTGATGTTCGTCCGCGGGAGGGGCACCGAGCTGTGGGACGCCGACGGGAAGCGATTCCTCGACTTCCTCTCCGGCCTGGCCGTCACGTCGCTCGGTCATTCGCATCCAGCCGTCACCGCCGCGCTGACCCGACAGGCCGACACGCTCCTGCACGTCAGCAACCTGTTCGCCAATCCCGTGGCAACCCGAGCTGCGCTGCAACTGAACGAACTGCTCGCCGAGGTTACGGGCCAGCAGGGCCAGGTGTTCTTCTGCAACAGCGGCGCCGAGGCCAACGAGACCGCGCTCAAGCTCGCCCGCAAGTTCGGCGGGCGCGGCCGGCATGTCGTGGTCAGCGCCTACGGCAGTTTCCACGGTCGAACGCTGGCCGCGCTCGCGGCCACCGGGCAGCCGGCGAAGCACGAGCCGTTCCAACCGATGCCCGACGGCTTCCGTCATGTCACCTTCAACGACATCGCCGCGCTCGAGGCCGTCGTCGACCCGACGGTCGCAGCGGTGCTGCTCGAGCCCGTCCAGGGGGAGGGTGGCGTCCTTCCCGCCGACCCGCAGTACCTGCGCGATGTCCGCTCGCTATGCGACGAGCGCGGCCTGCTGCTGATGATCGACGAAGTGCAGACCGGCTTTGCTCGCACCGGTGCCTGGTTCGGCTTCCAGCATGCCGGCATCGTGCCCGACGTGGTGACGATGGCGAAGGCGATGGGCAACGGCTTCCCGGTGGGCGCCGTGTGGGCGAAGCGCGAGATCGCCGGCGTGTTCCAACCTGGCGACCACGGCAGCACCTACAGCGGCACGGCCATCGCCACCGCCGTTGTCAGCGCAGTCATCGACGAGATGCGGCGCATCGACGCACCGCGGCTCGCCGGCGAACGTGGCATCGAACTGTCGGCCAAGCTTGCTGCCCTGCCGGGGGTCGCCGGCGTTCGCGGTGCCGGCCTCCTGCTCGCCGTCGAACTCGACACCGGTATCGATGCCAAGGCGGTGTATTCGCGGCTGCTCGAACGCGGCCTCGTCACCAATGCAGTGACAGCCACTGCGTTGCGGTTGGCGCCACCGATCACCGTCACCACCGCCGAGATCGATGAGGCGGTCGGCATCGTCGCAGGTGTCTTGCAGGAGTTCGTCTCATGATTCGGCACCTGCTCGACATCGCCGACTTCACCGCCGACGAACTGCATCTGATCCTCGATCTTGCGCAACGACCCGACCTTCCCGATGTGCTGGCCGGCAAGGGCGCCGCGCTCATCTTCGAGAAACCGTCCAATCGCACACGCCAGTCGATGGAGATGGCCGTCTTTCAATTGGGTGGTCACCCCGTGTACACCCGCGGTGACGAAGTCGGGTTCGACACCCGCGAGCCGGTCGAGGACATCACGCGCGTGATGGCCGGGTATC
Organism: Ilumatobacteraceae bacterium; assembly: GCA_031420675.1. GTDB lineage: Bacteria > Actinomycetota > Acidimicrobiia > Acidimicrobiales > Ilumatobacteraceae > UBA668. Next base: position 9,067 of record JANONE010000422.1, read on the forward strand.
ACGGCCTACTCGCTGCCCGTGTCTTCTCGCACGCGGTCGTGGCTCGCATGGCGGCCGTCAGCCGGGTACCCGTGGTCAACATGCTCAGCGAGCACTCACACCCATTGCAGGCGCTCGCCGACGCGCTGACCATGCAACAGGTGCACGGCTCCATGGCCGGCCTGGTCGTCGCCTACGTGGGCGCCTACAACAACGTGGCGCGCTCGCTCGCCGAGGCCTGCGCCGTGCTCGGCGCGAACCTGGCTCTGGGTTGCGCGCAGGGCTATCACGCCGACGATGCCGAGCTGGAACGGCTCAATGGGCTCGGGCTCGGCACCGTCACGCAGGTGCACCGACCGATCGACGCCGTCGCCGGCGCCACCGCGGTGCACACCGACAGCTGGACGTCGATGGGCCAGGAAGCCGAGAAGCAGCACCGTGCGCAAGCGTTCGAGGGCTTCACGGTCGACGCCACGATGATGGCCGCGGCAGCCGCAGGCGCGTCCTTCTACCATTGCCTGCCCGCCTACCGCGGCCTCGAAGTCGCCGCCGAGGTGATCGACGGGCCGCAGAGCCAAGTGATCGCGCAGGCACACAACCGCTTGCACGCTGCCCGTGGTGCCCTTGCGTTCATAATGGGAGTGCGCTGACATGTCATCGAAGGTGCAACGGCAACAGGCGATCGCGAAGCTCATCGGCAAGCGCGCGGTCACCAACCAGCCGCAACTTGTCGACTTGTTGGCGGCCGACGGCATCGCGGCCACGCAGGCAACGGTGTCGCGCGACCTGGAGGACCTCGGCGCGGTGAAGGTGCGTGTCCCGGGCGGCGAAACCGTCTATGCGATTCCGGAGTACGAGCCCGCGCGGATCGCGCCCGAAGAGCAACTGCGTCGTGTGATGGGTGAGTGGGTCGCAGAGGTGAAGCGCTCCGGTCACCTCGTCATCCTGCGCACGCCGCCGGGCTGCGCCCATGTGGTGGCGTCGGCGCTCGACCGCAGTGGCATGGACGGGCTGCTGGGCACTGTTGCCGGTGACGATACGTTGCTGTGCGTGGCCGAAGAATCGATGGGCGGGGCAGCCCTCGCCGCGCGACTGCGCGATCTGGCGGGTCTGTCGTGAGCGACACCGGAAAGGCGTTGTGGCACGGCCGCTTCGAGGGTGGGCCCGCCGATGAGCTGATGGCGTACACGGAGAGCTTGTCGTTCGACAAGCGCCTCTGGGCCGACGATGTCGCCGGCTCGGTGGCCCACGTGCAGGGCCTGGTGCACGTCGGCATCATCACCGACGTGGAGGGTGGCGCTGTCCTCGCCGCCCTCGAGCAAGTGGCGGTCGAGATGGGAGCGGGCGCGTTCCAATTCGTGCCCAGCGACGAAGACATCCACACAGCTGTCGAGCGGCGCGTCACGGAGCTCGCCGGCACCGCAGGGGCGAAGCTGCACACCGGCCGCAGTCGCAACGATCAGTCGGCCACCGACGTGAGGCGCTGGCTGAAGCGCGAACTGTTGCGCGTCGCGGCCCGCGTCGTCGACCTCCAGGAGGTGCTGCTGCAGCGAGCGATTGCCGCCGGCCACGTATACCTGCCCGGCTACACACACCTGCAGCGGGCGCAACCGGTGCTGTTGGCTCATCATCTGCTCGCGCACGGGTGGGCGTTGGGTCGCGACGTGGAGCGCTTGCTCGACGCGCTCGCGCGCATCGACGTCTCACCGCTGGGTGCGGGTGCACTGGCCGGTTCGTCGTTACCGCTCGACCCAGATTTCACGGCGCGCCAGCTCGGCTTTGCGGCGCGGTTCGAGAACTCGATGGATGCGGTGGGCTCTCGCGATCACATCGCCGAGGCGCTGTTCGTGCTCACCCTCATCGGCATCAACCTCTCTCGCATCGGTGAGGAGTTCGTGCTCTGGACCACGGAGGAGTTCGGGTTCGCCAAGCTCGACGATGGCTACGCCACGGGCTCATCGATGCTGCCGCAGAAGAAGAACCCCGACATCGCCGAATTGGCCCGCGGCAAGGCCGGTCGTCTGATCGGCGACCTCACCGGTTTCCTGGCGACGATGAAGGGCCTGCCGCTGAGCTACAACCGCGACTACCAGGAGGACAAGGAGCCGCTGTTCGATGCGGTCGACCAGATCTCGCTCGCGCTGGCAGCGATCAGCGGGATGATCACCACTGTCACCTGGGTGCCGGAGCGAATGCAGGCTGCTGCCGACTCGGAGACCACGTCTGCCACCGATCTCGCGGAGTGGTTGGTGCAGCGGGGCACGCCGTTTCGCGATGCACACGCGATCGTCGGGCTGCTCGTGCGTCGCCACCTTGCTGGGGAGGGCAGTCTGCGTGATCTGGTGACAGCGGATTCGGCGCTGGGGCCCGAGGCGGCGATGCTCGTCGCCCCAGGTGTTGCGGTCCAGCGCCGTACCACCGCCGGTGGCGCCGGGCCCGCGGC